>NZ_JAHLQD010000006.1:0-83542 GCF_018918225.1 Roseburia sp. MSJ-14 | reverse complement strand
TACCTCTTTATAGAGGACCAGTAACAAAGCTTGTGATACCCGCCTTTCAGGCGTGTATGCAATCAGCCCTTTTTAGGGCTAATATTAAACCACCAGTTGAACTGGTGGTTGCTAACTTAGTAAAAAGTAGTAATATTTAAAGGCAGGAAAATGAGAAAATTTCCTGCCTTTAAATATTTGTGGTTGACAAAATATTACAAAAATACTACAATAAATAGGAAATTGAGGGAGAAGTATAGGGTGAGGGGATTTATCATTTTATCATAGGGATTATCATTCGATAAGCCACTTATTCAGTAAGTTATCCAAATATGAAAGAAAAGTAAAAAGCGAAAAGTAATAATTAAAAGCATTAGTAAAAATGAAAAATAGTAGTACGAATAAAAGTGAAAGTAATTGGAAAAGCGGCAGTATATTTCAGCACTAAGTTTAGAGATAAAAACGTGCAGAAATTTAAAATATTACATAAAAGTATCATTAAAAACAATTAATTTCGAGAGGAGAAGCAGAATGGAAGAAAGGATAGATTACCTGCCACTGGGTAGTATCGTTGTGGTAAATGGAGGTGTAAAGAAGTACGTTATCGTGGCAAGAGGAATTCAGGTAAAAGTAAACGGAGAAAATAACTTTTTCGATTATGGAGCATGCCTGTATCCGGAAGGGATGATGGGAGACCAGTTAATGTATTTTCAACATTGTAACATCAGCAAAGTGGTATTTCAGGGATTTTCCGATGAAGATGACAAGATCATGGTAGAAAATATTCAGAAGGCTTATGAAAACATGCGTATTTCTCATGCGGATGTGAAGCAGTTAAAACAGGGGATGAAGAATTAAGATGGCGAAAAAGTACGATGAGCAGGAATATAACAATCTGAAATCTCAAAAGCAGAGCAATGAAGGAGAACAGGCAGCATGTCAGGCAGAAATTGATACCATAGACGAGTGGATATCCAGACTTCGCGGTGCCTATAACGGAATAGATGATGCAAAAGAATCCATAGACGATATCAAGCGTATTCACAGTAACATGCCTACATTTTATGAATGCTTTTGGAAAGGAAGTAAAGCACAGCATATTTATGACATGTGTGAGAGCGGAGAACTGAAAACCAGCTATCAGGGATATGTGGATAACATTGATGCGGTGGAGGATGACATCAACTGGAAAATCAATGAGTTAAAGGAAAGCCAGAATGAAAGGTATGGAATCCTTTCCGGACTGGTAAATGCCTGGGAAGATTTGTGTACCAGAATCCGAAATTTCTTCAATTAAATAAAATGAAAACATATCGTGTGAAAACATACAATGTGAAAACATACGACGTAAAATATACAACGTGAAATATACAACGTGAAAAAACATAGTGTGACAAACAGCCTAAATGAAAAAGGGATAGAAGAAAGAAGGAAAACAGATGGAAATAAAGTTAGATGCGTTAAATGCGAATGCCTATGTGGCGATGATGCGGACAAAGGCAGGAGAACTTTCCCTGACAGGTACCAGTACAGAGCTGGAAGGACAGTCAGAAGCACTGGAAAAGTTTCTAAGCATTTATCAGGATTTTTTCGATACCCTGTCTGCTTATCAGACACTACTTAACAATGATATTCAGAACATATCCAATGCCATGAATACACTGGAGCAGGCAGACAGAAAGGAAAGTGAAAGGGTGGATAGCTTAGGTTTTATACTTAAACCGGCACAGACACCATAGAACATAAGACAGAGGGAGAGACAGATGAGCGGATTTGTAATCAAATACATTGACATTTATAACCTGTTGTGGGAATATAAAGAAAAACTGGAAACACTGATAGAAGACATCGGGTACTGTGAAAACAGTATCAATGATTTTATAACCGGTACAGCCTTTCAGGGAGAAGCTGCAAACTCTATCAAAAACTACATGAACGAAGTACATATCACCCTGCTTTCCGGCTTTAAGGTGACAGCCCAGAACATTCTGGACAACCTGATATTATATAAAGCAGGTTATTATGCTATAGACAGCAGTACCAACTTTGTACTTCCGGAGGAAGAAATCAAGGCATTTCGTAATAAATTAAATGGAAATGCCCTGGATACGGAAGAATACGCAGATAAGGTAAACCGGAAACTGGGAGAAGTATCGGATATTTATCAGGTCAGCCATCCGGATACCAATGGAGTATTTAAAATACATCAGCAGATAGACCAGGAGCTGTTAAATTTTATTACGGATATCGAGACACAGGAGAGTACCACGGTGGCGGCACTGGAGCAGTCAGCAGAGCTTTTGATAAGTGGATTGAAAAACTGTGTCAGCAAAATCGCAAGTATAGACATAACGAACTACGAAAGCAACAGCTTTTATCAGGATGCTGAAGTGTATGCCTTGGCAAGTCTGAGCCAGAACTGTTACCAGAACCATGAAAACTACAAAGGAATCTATGATGAAATATGGAACAATGAACAGGCACTAAGAGATGCGGCAGATGCCAGAGAAACACAGGGAATCTGGAAAACAGTGGGTGGAGTATTCCTTGTGGTAGGCGGAACTGTATGTATTGTAGCCAGTGGTGGAGCTGCAACCCCAATCGTAGCAGCCGGCTGGACAGCAGGAGGTGGAACAATTGCATTTGGAGTGGCAGATTCCATAGAGGGAGCACAGGATATCTATTATGGAAGCATAGGAGATATTGACAGTACTTCCATTAATTATCTGAAAAGTGTGGTATTTCAGGGAAATGAAGATGCGTATTACCTTACAGAAAATGTATTTGCCTTTGCTTCTTCCGCATTTATTCCAATCAGTCAGGCAGCCAGAGTAGGAAACTTAACATTCCGTTCCGGAGTGACAACGGTGGCAAAAGAAGGAATAGCCATGATGGCGGGAGCAGGAGCTTCGGATGTTACCATGAGAGTAACCGGAAGTCAGACCGCCAGCGTGGTGGCAGGAATGTTAACTAGCTGGGGAACCGGACATGGATTGAATGGAGTAGATACAAGGTTTAATATTTCGGGGAATAGGGTAAAAAACGGAAGCGTAAGTAGGGCAGATGGGACAGGATATAAGGAATTAACAGGATATGAATATTTAGATGCCCAATTAGGTAGTCTAAAAGGAAAGGTTAAAATAAATCAATATCAATCAGCGGAAAGTGTTAATGATTGGTGGGCAAATAATGGGTATGATAGACCCCCGTATACGCCGAAAACGGTAGTACAAGATATAACATTAGATAGTGATACGATATTTGTGAGAGTGTATGATGGTGATATATCAGGATTGAGAGGTGGCTGGGTGATGCGCGCAGAAGATATTAAGGGATTAACCCCAGAACAAATACAACAAAAGTTTGCATTACCATCAACACCAAAATATATAGGAGAGGTAAAATTAAAAGCAGGAAGTAATATTAGAATGGGAGAGGTAAACCCTAATTATGGATGTAATGGTGGTGGAATTCAATTTGATTTAAAAGGTCAATATATTGGAGAATTTAAAGAAATAGGAAGTTTAGTAGATTGGAGTATGGGAAAATGAAAAATATAAGTTTTGATAAAAAAATACTTTATATAGGTGATAAAAAAGTTGTTTTTGAAGATGAAATATATCAAGTAAGAATTGAGGATGACAAAATATATGTTTTATTAGATATTAAACCGAAAGAGAAATTAACTTATGATGATTGTCATAATGTTTTTTGTTATTCAGGGGATGGACAAAAAATATGGCAGATAGGAGTAAGACCGAAAGGAAGTCCAACTGTTTATACAATGATTAATTTTGATGATAAATATCTTTATGCTAATGACTTTATGGGAAGAAGATATTATGTTGATAAAAATACAGGGGAAATACAAGGAATGATGATTGCAAAATAAAACTGATGAATAAGTATGAAATTCATGTTTTCCATTTTTATTGTATGGAATATTCAAAAAGCGAACACACAATGGATGCTGAGATAAATTTTGGAGAGGATTATTTTGAATGGAAAATAGTATTGCGTATAAAAAGTTAGTAAAACAGATAAATGCGGTCGGAAGAGAAAAATTAGATGGTTATTACCCCAATATTTTAGAGGAAGTATATGATTGGGAAAGAGAAGATGCTGAAGTTTTAATCTGGAATACGTTCCATGAAAAAAAGGATACAGATTTAGCATTGTTTTTACCAAAATTAAAAAGTTATGATGGTATTTCCACATTAAAAAGAATGTTACAGGAATGTAAAATTCCCAGTAGAAGTAGTGTGAATATAGCGAAAGTGTTATATGATATTAGTAATAAAAAAGAGTATTTGGATATACTGTTTTTAAATTATAAAGAGGAAGAATCTGATTTAGGGACGGTATCAATTATTGCATGTTGTAAACCAAATGAAGAAGTATATAAAGTATTGGTATATATTTATATTAATAACCCAAATTCAACAATTAGAAGCACTGCGGCAGATGGAATATTATATAATAAAGGATATATTAGCAATCCAAATGATATACAAGAAATAATGAGACAACTTGAATTGTCAAGAAAGTTCATGAAAAATACAGTAGAAGAAAGAAAAAATTTAATAGATCAGTTAGAGGCGGGAAATTTCCGAAAATATAAAATTAAGGAATTTTAGGAGGAGTACAGGTGAGGAGGTAATTAGTAATGGAAAATAGTATTGCGTATAAGCAATTATTGAAACAGATAAATGCCGTTGGCAGTGAAAAATTAAATGGGTATTATCCAAATACATTAGAAGAAATATATGATTGGGAGAGAGAAGAAGTAGAAGATATTATTTGGGATGCTTTTTTTAATAAAAAAGAAATAGAATTAGCACAATTCCTTCCTAAGTTAGAAAAATATGATGGTATAAAGGCTTTAAAAAAAAGTCCCTATTTATTACAAGTACCAAGCGAAGCGAGTGTAGAAATTGGAAAAATATTATATGAGGTTACGGGAGATGAAGAGTACTTAGATTTGATTAAAAGAAATATTGATGCATCTCCAGAAACGATATCATATGTTTCCATTTTGTCATATTGTAAGCCTTGTCAGCGGGTATATAACATCCTTGCAGACATATACATTAATAATAACAATAGCGTTAACAGAAGTACTGCTGTTATGGGAATTTTATATAATAAAGGGATAATTAAAGACAGAGATAGTATTAAAGAATCAAATGATGTAATAAATTTGCGTAAGAAATTCAAATCTGAAGATAGTGCAGAACGTCAAGTAATTCTTAAAAAGTTTGAAAACGGAGAATTGACATTGTAAATTTAGTCTGTGTATCAGGGGTATTTTTATTTATTAAAAGGGGGAGGAAATATATATACATAACCATTTTCACTCTTTTGAAGAAATAGATAAAAATATAAAAGAATAAAATAAAATTTATTAAAGGAAAAATAAAAAATGATAAGATTTGTTTTAATAGAGTATGTAAGTAAGAGAAAGTGACCTGGAAACTTATTTAGTATCCGGGTTACTTTTCTTATAGCTATCACAGGAAGTACCATGCTACATGAAATTGTGAAAACATATAATTTTCCTATGATATAAAAATGCTTTAGGAAAGGATGTCTCAAATCTAAACTTTTTATAAAATCTCAAAAACTGTATTGACAAAGAAAAAGTGTAGTGCTACATTAAGTACATAAGCGTTAGCACTCGAATTAAATGAGTGCTAGTAAGACTAAAAGATATGCAAAAAATAGATTTATAAATAAGGAGGAATTATAATGAAATTAGTACCTTTAGCAGACAGAGTTGTATTGAAACAGTGTGAAGCAGAAGAGACCACAAAATCTGGAATCATTTTAGCAGGTTCCGCACAGGAGAAACCACAGGAAGCAGAAGTAGTAGCTGTAGGACCTGGTGGAAACGTAGATGGAAAAGAAGTGACAATGCATGTAAAGGTTGGAGATAAAGTTATTTATTCTAAATACGCAGGAAATGAAGTAAAACTGGATGGTGAAGAATATATTATTGTAAAACAGAATGATATTCTTGCAGTTGTAGAAGCATAAAATAAATATTTCATAAGCGATTACCAATCCACAAGATTGAGTTCATATAATAGAAAAGGAGATTGAGAATTATGGCAAAGGAAATTAAATACGGCACAGAAGCAAGATCAGCATTGCAGGCTGGTGTAGATAAATTAGCAGATACAGTAAGAGTTACAATCGGACCAAAAGGAAGAAACGTTGTTTTGGATAAATCTTTTGGTGCTCCATTAATTACAAATGATGGTGTTACAATTGCAAAAGAAATCGAATTAGAAGATCCATATGAAAATATGGGAGCGCAGTTAGTAAAAGAAGTTGCAACAAAGACAAATGATGTTGCAGGTGATGGTACTACAACCGCTACAGTTTTAGCTCAGGCTATGGTAAAAGAAGGAATGAAGAACTTAGAGGCAGGAGCTAACCCAATTATCTTAAGACGTGGTATGAAAAAAGCTACTGATAAAGCAGTAGAAGCAATTGCAGCAATGAGCAGTAAAGTAAACGGAAAGGATCAGATAGCAAAGGTTGCAGCAATTTCTGCTGGAGATGAAACAGTAGGAAATATGGTAGCAGATGCAATGGAAAAGGTTTCTAACGATGGTGTTATTACAATCGAAGAATCCAAGACAATGCAGACAGAGCTTGATTTAGTAGAAGGTATGCAGTTTGACCGTGGATATGTTTCTGCGTACATGGCAACAGATATGGATAAGATGGAAGCAGTATTAGATGATCCATACATCTTAATTACAGACAAAAAGATTAGTAACATTCAGGAAATCCTTCCATTATTAGAGCAGGTAGTACAGTCCGGTGCAAAATTATTAATTATTGCAGAAGACGTAGAAGGCGAAGCATTAACAACCTTAATCGTAAACAAATTGCGTGGAACATTCAATGTAGTAGCTGTTAAAGCACCTGGATATGGTGATAGAAGAAAAGCAATGTTAGAGGATATTGCAATTTTAACAGGTGGAAAAGTAATTTCCGAAGAAGTTGGATTAGACTTAAAAGAAACTACATTAGATATGTTAGGACGTGCAAAATCTGTTAAAGTTCAGAAAGAAAATACAGTTATCGTAGATGGTGAAGGCGATAAAGAAGCTATCAAGTCTAGAATTGCACAGATTAAAGGACAGATTGAAGAAACAACTTCTGAATTCGATAAAGAAAAATTACAGGAAAGACTTGCAAAATTGGCTGGTGGTGTAGCAGTTATCCGTGTAGGTGCTGCAACTGAAACAGAAATGAAAGAAAGCAAGCTTCGTATGGAAGACGCTTTGAATGCAACCAGAGCAGCAGTTGAAGAAGGAATTATTGCAGGTGGTGGATCTGCCTATATCCATGCTTCTAAAGAAGTTGCAAAATTAGCTGAGTCTTTGGAAGGTGATGAAAAGACCGGTGCAAAGGTTATCTTGAAAGCACTGGAAGCTCCATTATATTACATTTCTGCAAATGCAGGATTAGAAGGAGCAGTTATCATCAATAAAGTAAGAGAATCTGAACCAGGTGTTGGATTTAATGCAGCAACAGAAGAATATGTTAACATGGTAGACGCTGGAATTCTTGATCCTGTAAAAGTAACAAGAAGTGCATTACAGAATGCAACTTCAGTAGCATCTACATTATTAACAACAGAATCTGTAGTTGCTAACATCAAAGAGGATGCTCCTGCAATGCCGGCAGGTGGAGCAGGCGGAATGGGAATGATGTAAATTCCATTTAGTCAAAAAGAAGAGTTGGGAAAACGGGCAGAAAGTGAAAAGTTTCTGCCCGTTTTTTGACTAAATTCTGCGTATTTCTATTGTTTTTTCGTATTTTTCTTGAATAACAAGAAAAAATGTGGTAATATCAAAAAATAGTATTAAAAAGGTAAAAGGACTTGACAGGAATGAGGAAAGGAAATAGGCTGATAACAGCACAGCACAGCACAGCACAGCACAGCACAGCACAGCACAGCACAGCACAGCACAGCACAGCACAGCACAGCACAGCACAGCACAGCACAGCACAGCACAGCACAGCACAGCACAGGCTGGGCTTATTTTTAGTTCCTGCCAAAATATGCAAATATACAAAAAGAGGGTAACGTGTTCTTTGTTAGACGTTTACAGTTGGTTTTGAATGTAAGCGTATGAAAAAAGAACACGTTTTTTGTATGTAGGAAAGCATGAAGTTACCTAATATTAACTTACTGAAAGGAAGAAAGGGAATAATTATGAAGAAACCGGTTAGAAAAGGAATCGCCTTAGGGCTGAGTCTGGCACTGATTCTTGGAGTTTTTCCAAAGGTATCAAAACCTATTACAGTGCAGGCGGATGAAGGGACAGGTACGGTAGAGGAAGTGCCGATTAAGAGTGTAAATATGGGAGCAGATGTGTTGAAAAAGGTAAAGTATACACATTTTGGAAATTATGGGTATCAGGGTAATGAAAAAGGTGCGCATAAGCGTCAGTGGGATATTCTTAAGGTGGAAAATGACAGAGCTTTGTTGTGGTCATATGTGGCATGGAATAGCTGGACACAATTTAGTGTAGATAATTCAAATCAATGGGAAACTAGCAGATTGCGTTTGGGGTTACAAGATGCCTACGAAAGTACGACTTATGTTTGTACGGAAGAAAAGGACGCAATTATGGAAGTTACTCTGCCGGCAGTTGAAGAACCTTATACAGCCCAGTGGGGAGGATTTCCGGTTGCCAATGATTGTGTGGATTCGGAAACCACAGACCGGCTTTTTGTATTGAGCGCAAAAGAATTAGAAACTTACTGTGGTCAGGATCGAAATAAAGCGTGGAGAATAGATATAAATTGGATGGGGGATGAAACCAAAAGAGGTTATTGGACAAGGAGTGCAGTGGCAGGAACCTCAGATAAAGTGATTATTTCGGATTCCGGTAGAAGTAGTAATTTGGGGACAAGTATTCGTTCCGCAAATGCGGGATGGGATTATGGGGCTGGTCTTGTTCCGGCATTTTATCTGGATTTGTCAAAGGTATTACTGACGGAATACAAGAGCAATTCACCGGAAAATCCGTATAATAGTTTTGGAGTAGTATCGGAAAAGGAAGTGACGAGTAATAGTAAAAATTGGCATTTGACACTGAAAGCCACAGAGGAAAATATGAGAGCTACCCTTGCAGGAGATAAAAATTATTTTTGTTCAGGTGAGAACGTGACTGTAAATCATACTCCGGCAAATCAGGTATATAGCAATGCCGGTCAGACCTCTGGTTTGCTGGTAGATGAGAATAATGAAGTAATCGCATATGGAAAAATCGGTAATGCTACCGCAGGAAGCTCCACTTTCAAGATACCCTCTAGTGGAATAGCAGATGGAACATATCAGTTGTATGTTTTTGCAGAAGCTCAATATAGATATGGACATGCCGATTATGCCTCTGACTTGGGAACACCCATTCCAATCGAAATACATACGCACAAGTGGGATACTGCATGGGAGGATGATGACACCCATCACTGGCATGACTGTATTGTGGCAGACTGTCCCGAAACAGACAACAGTCGGAAAAGCGGATATGCGGCACATACATGGGGAACTCCGATTGTAACAAAGGAAGCCACCTGTACCGAAGACGGAACGAGGGAATCTAACTGTACGGTTTGCAATCATTTAAAGACAGAAACCATTTCGGCAAAAGGTCACAGCTTTGGAGCATGGCAGGTAACTGCACAGGCGGATTGTGTCAATGACGGAACGAAACAGCGTGTCTGCAGTACCTGCGGTTATATCGAAACAGAGGTCATTCCCGCACTGGGGCATAACTGGAATAGTAGTCCGACCATAGATAAGCCTGCCACCTGTACGGAAGCAGGAAGTCAGTCCGTACACTGCAGCAGATGTGCGACGGTGAAAGAAGAGACAGTTATTCCGGCAACCGGGCACAGCTATGGGGCATGGCAGGAAATAATTGCCCCAAGCTGTAACGATTTTGGAGCTGAAAAACGCGTCTGCAGTGTTTGCGGTCATACGGAAACACAAAATCTGAACCCCTTAGGACACAATTGGGAAAGCAGTGCCACCGTAGATAAGGCACCTACCTGTACGGAAGCAGGAAGTCAGTCCGTACACTGTACCAGATGTAATGCGGTAAACGACAGTCAGGTCATTCCGGCACTGGGGCATGATTTTGGAGCATGGCAGGAGACCACAGCAGCCACCTGTACCACAGCAGGAAGTAAGGAGCGTAGCTGTCAGAGGTGTAACCATACGGAACACAAAGACATAGCAGCACTGGGACATGACTGGGACAATCCCACCATAGACAGGGCAGCCACCTGCACCGACGAAGGAAGTAAGTCCACCCACTGTAAGCGGTGCAGTACAGTAAAAGACAGTACAAAAATACCTGCATTGGGACATAACTTTGGGGCATGGCAGGAGATAACAGCGCCCACCTGTACCACAGTAGGAAGCCAGAAACATACCTGTCAGAGATGCAGCATTGAACAGACACGCCAGATAGCAGCCTTGGGACATAACTTTGGGGATTGGACAGTGACAAGAGAAGCAACCTGTACCGACGAAGGAATAAAAGAGCATACCTGCCAAAACGGGGGCTGTTCCGTATCTGAACAAGAAAAGATACCGGCAAAAGGGCACAAATGGGGAGACTGGGAAACGACGAAAGAGCCAACCTGTACCGAATCGGGAGAAGAAACACATACCTGTAAGGTCTGCGGAATAGATGAGACAAGAGAACTTCCGCCGGAGCATGATTGGGAAGAAGACTACACCATAGAAAAAGAACCAACCTGCACCGAAGCGGGAGAAAAAGTCATCCACTGTAAGAACTGTGAGGAAGAAAAAGACAGGACAGAGATACCGGCAAAGGGACACAAATGGGATGACGGAAAGATTACCAAAGAGCCCACCTATACGGAAGAGGGAGAAAAGACCTATACCTGTACCGTATGCCAAAAAGAACGTAAAGAGCCTATACCAAAACTTACCATGCCAGATGCCCAAAATATAAACAACAACGGGAATACAAACGGCAATGGAGACGGAACAACCGGTAACGAAATGCAAAACGAAGCCAACAAGGGAAAAAAGACCCGAATAAAGACCGGAGACGATACCGGAGTGATGATATGGGTATACATAATGGTAATAGCAGCGGCAGTAATGGCAGGTGTGTTAAAAAAAGTAACCGATAGAAAAGAAGTAGACAAAAAGGAATAGAAGTAAAAAGAAAAGAATAAAAGACAATAAGATAAAAGTGAAAAGAACTGTGGCTGTACGAGAATGTTTTTGTATAGCCACAGTTTTTGAAATCTGACAGTTTATTCAGTTCTGAAAGGTAAAAATAATTCGCACAAAATGTGTTTGATTTAAGCCATTTTCCCTGCGATAAGGTAAAATAAAAGAAAAACTTTATCGCAGAGGAAAAAATGAGCAGAGAACAGGAACGAATTAGAAAGAAACTGGAGAATAATCCGGTTGTTGAGTGCAATAAAATCCAGAAAAAGTTTTGCCCTGAATTGTTTTCCATGTTTGGAAATGTATCTGATCCGCGTCATCAAAGTTATGTAGAATATTCGTCAAGAACGATGCTTGGGACATTGTATTACAAAAGCATTGCTGGAATTGCGAGTATGCAGGAAATGACCAGGGTATTCAACAATGAAAAAGTCTGTAAAAATCTGTATGGGTTTATGGGCGAAGACAGAAAGGAATATCTGCCGTACGGAGTGACAGAAAATGAATTTCTGGAAAAACTGAATCCGGAAGAATTAGAGAAAATACAGCAGAATATCGTGTGTGCCCTGATTCGTCGAAAAACATTTAATAATGCCAGAGTCTTTAAGAAATGGCTGGTAATCGTGGATGCCACAGAACTTGATGAAGGATACAAAAAGAAAAATGATAATTATCTGAGCCGCTGTTACAATAAAGGTGAAGAGAATGAGTTTTATAAGTATCACAGAAGTGTGCTGGAGGCAAAAATATATTTTGGAAATAACCTGGTATGCAGTATCGCTACTGAAACAATAGAAAATTCCGAAGAATATGTAAACCAGAGTGAAGAAACCGTAAAGCAGGATTGTGAAAGCAAAGCCTTTGTAAGACTTGCTGAAAAAATCAAAAAGAAATTTCCAAGGCTTCCGATTATTATTGCGGCAGACGGATTGTATGTCAGCCGTACAGTTTTAGGGATATGTAAAGAGTATCAATGGGATTATATAATCCGTTATAAAGAAGGGAGTGCACCGTCCATTGCAGAGGAATACCGTGCATTGCCGGAGAAAGAAACAGCAGGGGCAGATATCGAATATCAGAATCAGATTATGTATTATGATTTTGACATAAATCTTATATATTACCGTGAAAAAAGAGTGAAAAAAGGTAAGGAGAAAACGACAGAATTTGCATGGATAACAAGCATTCGAGTTACCAAAAGTAATGCAGCAAAGATAGTTCGGGCGGGACGGAACAGGTGGAAAATAGAAAACCAGGGATTTAACCGCCAGAAGCACTGGCAGGGAAACATAAAGCATGCCTGTAGCTGGGATGAAAGAGCCCAGAAGAATCATTATCTGATGGAACAGATAGCAGATTTTATGAAACAACTGTATGAGTATTTTTATCTTGAAAGGAATGGAATAAAAAAGACACAAAAAAATATATCTTCTGAATTGTTAGCCAGCTTTGGACGGCAACTAACAGAAACAGAAGATATAAAAGCTGAACAGCACAAAGCAGTTCCAAACTGATTTAATTTTAGCAAAGAAGGTGGTGCCTGCCAAGAGGAAAAATAAAAATTTATACACATTTTTTTGTAAAGGTACAGGTGCGCTGTACCAATGTGGATAACTTGTAAGAAAATGAGAAAAATGTGAAAAAGAATCCACATCCTCAAAAAGGCAGGCTATAAAACAAATTTACCTTTCAGAGCTGCAGTTTATTAGATTAAATTGCGCCAGCAGAAAAAATGTGATATAATGAGCGTAGCAATGAGCAGTGAAAAATCTAAGAATGCCAATTTGACTGTTCACAGGAAAGATTGGCAGATTGGATTTTTGTTCGGCGAATGCCGTACAGTGAGGAAAAGCAGAGCTTTTTCGAACGTACACTGCGAAGTAAAGCTCGTATGAAATCACGATATAATACAAAGCAGAATGAACTTAAAGGAGGACAACCCGGTGAGTAAAATCGCAGTGGCAACCGACAGTAATAGTGGAATTACGCAGGAACAGGCAAAGGAATATGGTGTATATGTGATTCCAATGCCCTTTTTTATAGATGGTGAGACTTATTATGAGGGTATTAACTTAACACAGGAGCAGTTTTATGAAAAATTAGAGGGAAATGCGGAAATTTCCACATCTATGCCAGCAGTTGGCGATGTAACAGATTTTTGGGACAAGTTACTTCAGGAATATGATGAAGTGGTATATATACCGATGTCTAGTGGACTTAGTAGCTCTTGTGAGACTGCAATTATGTTATCACAGGATTATGAAGGAAAGGTTCAGGTGGTGAATAACCAACGAATTTCCGTAACACAGAAACAGTCTGTATTAGATGCTGTAGAATTAGCAAAAAAAGGAATGAATGCGGAACAGATTAAGGAATACCTGGAAAAAGTAAAGTTTGATTCCAGTATCTATATCATGTTAGACACTTTATATTATCTGAAAAAAGGTGGAAGAATTACACCTGCGGCAGCAGCACTGGGAACCCTGTTAAAATTAAAGCCGGTACTTCAGATTCAGGGGGAAAAGCTGGATGCTTTTGCAAAAGCGAGAACAGTAAAACAGGCAAAGTCTATTATGCTAGATGCAATGGCAAAGGATTTTAAGGAACGTTTTCAGGCAGAAGATGGAACAGGAATGCATTTATTTATTGCATATACCAAGGATATAGAACCTGCAATAGAGTTTCGTGAGATGTTAAAGGAACATTATCCAAAGCTTGAAATAGAGATAGACCCATTGTCATTAAGTATATCTTGCCATATTGGACCAGGAGCACTGGCAATTGCATGTAGCAAGAGCTTACCGGAATAAGAATAAAAGAAAAGTAGAAAAGCAAGGAAGGAGCTGTTTAGTTACGGTTCCTTCCTTCTATTGCGAAGGGCAGATTTATCAAATAGGAGCGAGCATGGATATTAATTTGGAATATTATAAGATATTTTATTATGTAGGAAAAATGAAAAGCATTACATTAGCGGCAGAAGAATTGGCAGTTTCCCAACCGGCAGTGAGTCAGGCAATCAGAAATCTTGAAGAAGCATTGGGAAGTTCCTTATTTGTACGAACCTCCAAGGGAGTGCGTTTTACCACCGAGGGAGAAGTTCTTTATTCCTTTGTACAGCGTGGTTATGAGTACATTCAACAAGGAGAACGAAAATTTAAAGAAATGTTGGAACTGGAAACCGGAGAAATTCGTATCGGTGCCAGCGATATGACATTGCAGTTTTACTTATTGGAAGTATTAGAAAAGTTCCATCGGCGTTATCCGGGAATCAAAGTAACAGTAACCAATGCTCCCACACCGGAGACTTTAAAGCATCTTCAAGACGGAAAAATTGATTTTGGTGTGGTAAGTACACCTATTATTAGTCGACATGATTGGAAAATAGAAACAGTTCGAAAGATAGAAGATGTTTTTGTAGCTGGGAAGAACTTTGAAAAGTTAAAAGGGAAAAAGTTGCAGTATGCACAATTAGAAGTACTTCCTATTATGTGCTTAGAAGGAACTACTTCTACAAGAAATTATGTAGAAAGTTTTTTAAAGGAAAATGATGTGGTGTTACACCCGGAATTTGAACTTGCCACCAGCAATATGTTGATACAATTTGCAGTAAAAGGATTGGGAATTGCCAGCGTGGTAAAAGATTTTGCAGAAGATTATTTAAAAACCGGAGAATTATTTTTACTGGAATTTGAAAAAAGAATTCCAAGTCGAGAGATTTGTGTAGTGGCAGACGAAAGAATACCAATGTCTGCGGCGGCACAACAATTATTAAACATGATAGAAAGATAAGCAGGAGTTATATCAAATATAACAAACATTGATTTTACTTATGCATCTTTTTTCTGTATAATCATGAAGTAAAAAGGTAAAATACAAGGAGGAATTCAAACATGGTAAAGGCTGTTGTTGGAGCGAACTGGGGCGATGAAGGAAAGGGAAAGATTACAGATATGTTAGCAAAAGAAGCTGACATTATTGTACGTTTCCAGGGAGGCGCAAATGCAGGACATACAATCGTAAATGATTATGGTAAGTTTGCATTACATTCCCTTCCAAGTGGTGTATTTTATAACCATACCACAAGTATTATCGGAAACGGAGTAGCATTGAATATTCCAGTATTATTTAAGGAAATTCAGTCTATTGTAGATAGAAATGTTCCGATGCCAAAAATCTTGGTATCTGACCGTGCACAGATGGTAATGTCTTATCATATTTTATTTGACCAGTGTGAGGAAGAACGTTTAGGTAAAAATTCTTTCGGTTCCACAAAGTCAGGAATTGCTCCATTTTATTCTGATAAATATGCAAAAATCGGTTTTCAGGTAAGTGAGTTATTTGATGAAGAACTTTTAAAGGAAAAAGTAGAGCGTGTATGTGAGACAAAGAATGTTATTTTGGAACATTTGTATCATAAGCCGGCATTAAAACCAGAGGATTTATTAGAAGAACTTCACAGCTATCGCGATATGGTAGCACCATATGTATGTGATACTTCAGCATACCTTTATGAGGCAATTAAGGCTGGAAAAAATATTTTATTGGAAGGTCAGCTTGGTTCTTTAAAAGACCCGGATCACGGAATCTATCCAATGGTAACTTCTTCTTCTACATTAGCAGCTTATGGAGCAATTGGTGCAGGAATTCCACCTTATGAAATAAAGAAGATTATTACTGTATGTAAGGCATATTCTTCCGCGGTTGGTGCAGGTGCATTTGTCAGTGAAATTTTCGGTGATGAAGCAGATGAGTTAAGACGTCGTGGCGGTGATGGCGGAGAATTCGGAGCAACAACCGGACGACCAAGACGTATGGGATGGTTTGATATAGTGGCAAGTAAATATGGTTGCCGTATTCAGGGAACTACAGATGTAGCATTTACCGTATTGGATGTATTAGGATATCTGGATGAAATTCCGGTATGTGTGGCATATGATATTGACGGAGAAATTACAACTGATTTCCCAACTACAGCAAAGTTAGAGAAAGCAAAGCCGGTCATTGAAAAATTACCAGGTTGGAAATGTGATATTCGTGGAATTAAGAAATACGAGGATTTACCGGAAAACTGCCGTAAATATATCGAGTTCGTAGAAGAAAAGATTGGTTTCCCAATTACCATGGTTTCTAATGGACCGGGAAGAGATGATATCATCTACCGCTAAGAGGAGAAAATATGATTCGTAATATTGTTTTTGATGTAGGAAATGTATTAGTAGAATACAGTTGGGAGCGTATGCTTCGAACATTACATATTACGGGAGAAGCTTATGACGCTGTTGCAAAGGCAACGGCGTTGTCTCCATTATGGAATGAATTGGATCGGAGTCGGATGAGCGATGAAGATATTTTAAAAGGATTTATCCAAAATGCGCCGAAATATGAAAAGGAAATACGTTTGGTATGGGAGAATATACCGGAAAGTATTCATTGTTTTCCATATTCGGTGTCCTGGGTGAAAAAGTTCCGAGAAAAGGGATATAAGACTTATATCTTGTCAAATTATGGAAAAAGAGCTTTTGAAATGACAAAACAGGAACTGCCGTTTGTAGCAGATATGGATGGCGTTTTATTTTCTTATCAGGTTCAGCAGATTAAGCCAGAGCCGGAAATTTTTCAAAGTTTATTTGATACGTATCAGCTCAAACCAGAGGAATGTGTATTTTTAGATGATAACGAGAAAAATATTATTGCAGCAAGAGAAAATGGTATGCATGCAATCTGGTTTAAGGGAAAAGAGCAGGCAGAAGAAGAGCTGAAAAAATTAGGCGTTTCCTGCGAGTAAGAGCATAGTTTAAAAATTTCATCACAAAAAAATCACAAATTTTTCTATAAATCAACACATTTGATTCCTACAATAAGAAAAGGATGTTTTCAAGACACATAAACATCAAAAAACACACAGGGAGGAATCGACGTGATTGAGATTACACATCTGACTAAGAAGTACGGTAATCATATAGCAGTAGATGATTTAAATCTTACCGTGGAAAACGGAAAAATCTATGGTTTCCTTGGACCAAATGGTGCAGGAAAATCAACTACTATGAATATGATTACCGGCTATCTTGGTGCCACATCAGGCGAAATAAAAATCAATGGATTCGATATTTTAAAACAACCGCAAGAAGCAAAAAAGGCAATCGGATATTTACCGGAATTACCGCCATTATATGTAGAAATGACGGTAAAAGAGTATATGGAGTTTGTAGCAGAATTGAAGCAGATTCCAAAGGCAAATCGCAAAGCAGAAGTAGAAAAAGCGATGGAAATGACCGGAATTACTCAGATGTCCGGAAGGTTAATTCGCAATCTTTCCAAAGGATATAAACAAAGGGTGGGAATGGCTCAGGCAATCTTAGGATTTCCGGAAATTATCATTTTGGATGAACCAACTGTAGGTTTAGACCCAAAGCAGATGATAGAGGTCAGAGAACTGATTAAAAAATTAGGAAAAGACCATACCGTTATTTTAAGTTCTCATATCCTTTCAGAAATTAGCGCAGTATGCGACCATATCTTTATTATTTCCAAAGGAAAATTAGTAGCAAGTGACACAACAGAAAATCTCACAGAGAAAATGGAAAGTGGATTAGAGTTGATATTGGAAATAAAGGGTACAGAAGAACATGTAAGAAGAGTTGCAGAAAATATTTCAGGTGTACATAGCATTCAGACAGAAAAAGAAAACGAAGAGGGAATCTGTAAGCTCATATTAGAAAGTGAAAAAAATACAGATATTCGAGAAAGTGTTTTTTATGCTTTCGCAAATGCAGAACTTCCGATTTATGGAATGAACACCAGCGGAAAATCCTTAGAAGACATTTTCCTTGCGTTAACTGGGGAAGGAGGACAACAGTAATGTGGGCAATCTATAAAAGAGAAATAAAATCGTTTTTCCAGTCTGTGATTGGATGGTTATTTTTAGCAGCAACGTTAGGTTTATTCGGACTATATTTTTATGTGTATAATCTTGCCTATGGTTCCCCATATATATCAAATACTTTATCAGCAACCACAGTGATTATGCTAATAACAGTCCCAATATTAACAATGCGTGTTTTAGCAGAGGAGCGAAAGACAAAAACAGATCAGCTGATTTTAACCGCACCGGTTTCGGTAGGAAAAGTAGTGTGGGGAAAATATTTAGCAGTAGCAACTATTTTTACTATTGCAGTAGCAGTTATGGCAATCACACCGGTATTTTTACATATTTTTGGAGAAATCCCATTTGCTGAGTGTTATGCAGCAGTTTTAGGGTATTGGCTCTTTGGAATGACCTGTATTGCAATCGGAACTTTTGTTTCATCCATTACAGAAAGTCAGGTAATTGCAGCAGTTCTTACCTTTGCACTGTTATTTTTAGGTTATATGATGAACGGAATTACTCAGGTGATTTCTTCTACTGGAAATATTGTTACCAAAATTCTGAATTGTTTTGATTTAACCAGTGGGATGGATAATTTCTTTCAGGGATGTATTGATGTAAAGTCATTGATATACTATGTGTCAATGAGCGTATTTTTCCTGTTTCTTACCTCACAGTCTATTCAGAAAAGACGTTGGAGTATGAGCACAAAGAAATTAAAACTTGGTGTATTCAGCAGTAGTATGATAGTAGTAGCTCTGGTAGCAGTAGTGGCTGTAAACATGGTAGCAACACAGTTACCGGAAAAGTTAGCAAGTATCGATGTAACATCTCAGAAACTGTATTCCATTACAAAGGCTACAGAAAAAATGTTGGATAATTTGCAAGAAGATGTTACGATTTATGTTCTGGCAAAGAAAGATAGTCAGGATACAAATTTGGAAAAGACATTAAAGCGTTACGAATCTTATTCCAATCATGTTACCGTAGAGTATAAGGACCCATCAGTAGCACCAACATTTTATAAAGATTATACGGAGAGTTCTCCTACAAAGAATAGTTTAATTGTAGTTGGAGAAAAGCGTTCTAAAGTAATTGATTACAATGACATTTATCAATATGACGTAGATTACACCACCTATCAGCAGAAGGTAACAGGTTATGATGGAGAAGGACAGATTACCAGTGCCATTTCCTATGTTACCAGCGAAGATACAACAGTGATGTATGTAATTACCGGACATGAGGAATATAGCTTATCCGGAAGTTTTACAGATGCATTAGAAAAACAAAATATTGAGTTAAAAACACTAAATTTGTTGGAAAATGATTCTGTTCCGGAGGATGCAGCTTGTTTGTTGCTATTGGGACCATCTAAGGACTATTCTGAGGATGATGTAACAAAGATTACAAATTATCTTGAGAATGGTGGAAAAGCAATTATTGTATCGAATTATGCAGAAGAAGATTTAAGTAATTTCAAAAAGATATTGTCAGCCTATAACGTAACACTGGAAGATGGATTAGTGGTAGAAAATGATACACAGCATTATTATAAGAATCAATACTATCTGTTACCGGAGATTGGCTCGGATGCAGTTACTTCAAAAGCAGCAGAAGGCAGGATTTTCACACCGTTTAGTCAGGGATTTACTTATCCACAGCAGACAGACGACGAAGCAACCGCAAGTGGAATCACATATACACCATTGCTTACAACTTCTGAAAATTCTTTTGCAAAGAAGGATGTTACCACAGCATCAGACTATTCAAAAGGTGAAAATGATGTAGACGGACCGTTTGCAGTAGGTCTTCATGTAACAAAGGCAGCGGCAGAAGATGGTGGAGAAAGTACAGAATTGTATTTGTTTGGTGGTGTCAATATCTTTACAGATGATGTTAGCCAACAGGTATATGGAAATAACCTGACATTGTTTACGGGAATTACATCACAATTTACCAGTGGTGAAACAGAAAATGTAGTTCCAGTGAAGTCTTATGAAGTTTCTAATCTGACATTGACACAGAGTGCAATTACCATTGGAATGATAATTGTATTAATTCTGATTCCATTAGGATTATTGGTAACAGGCATTGTCATCTGGGCAAGAAGGAGAAAGAGATAATGAATGGACAGAAAAAACAGTTTATTGGAATTTGTGTTTTAGTAGTTCTTTGTGTAGCTGCATATTTCGGATTGAAAACATATAATGCGAAAACAACCGAAAAGGAACAAAAGGAAGAAGAAAGTAAGAAGATAGAAGCAGTTAAAATTGATAAGGAGAAAGTCAATGCCTTCTCCTATCAGTTAAACGGAACAACTATTACCTTTGAAAAGGATGGAGATACCTGGTATTATCAGCCGGATCATAGCATCAATATTGACCAAGATAAAATAAATACCATGTTAGCGGCAGTAGCCGATGTTACATCAGAAGAAAAGCTGGAAAATGTAGAAGATACCAGTGAGTATGGATTTGATAATCCAACCAATGTATTGACATTTACGATGGGGGATGGTACAAGAACCATTACCATCGGAATGCAAAATGAGATTACGAACCAGTATTATATCATGGATAATAACTCGGATACTATTTATATCGTAGATAGTAGTATGAGTACCGCATTTTCTAAGAGTGTGGAAGACATGACAGCTACTGCGGATACAAGTAGTGATACAAGTGGAGATGCAAGTACAGATACCACAGGAGAATGATAGAAAGTGAAATCTTGACAGGCAATATGGTCTTAGGTAAAATGAAAGATGTTAGGTTAAACTAACCGAACAAATCATAAAGGAGGGAAGGTTGGTGAAACATAAAAATATCTTATCTATCATTTTACTTATCATAGGAGCATTTTTGCCTGAGATAGTGGAACGTATTATGGGTATTTGGCGTTGGGATGGATATCCGGAATATTTTTTTATCATTGTAAAATATGCCTTAAATTGTATCTGCTGGTTAGGATGTATTTTGGGACTGTTCTGGCTGATACAGAAAAAAGAAGATAAATAGAAAATGAAAAACAGGAACACATGTTCTAACATGCGTTCCTGTTTTTGGCTATGACTCTATACAACACTATAACATAATGAAAAATATAAGTCTAGTATTAATTTTAAATTTTTGTTATCCTTACTAAGCAACGAAAAAGAAGCAAGAAGGAGGCAAAAGCATATGAGAGAAGAACAGGAACATTTTAACAGGTGTCGAGAGGTCATACGAGAAAATATAGTTCTTTATGAAGAAAAGGCAGAAAAGGGAAAAAAGGAAACAGAGGAATTATATGCAGCAGTCTCCTCTGGTGATACGGAGCTTTACAATCAGTTGATTGTAAGTCGTGACATGCAAGAACATAACGAGAATATGCTTCGAAAAAATCGAGCTGCATTTCAAAAACCTTATTTTGGAAGAGTTGATTACAAGGAGATAAAAACAGGGCAGGAAGAAAGCTTATATATTGGGAAAAATGGAGTTTCCAAAGATAAAACAAATGTGATAGTAATTGACTGGCGCGCGCCGGTTTCTACATTATACTATGAAAATGAATTGGGAGCTGGAAGCTATGATGTACCGGACATAGGTACAATTCCGGTTGATTTAAAATTAAAGCGCACATTTGATGTAAATGATGGAAAGTTGATAGGGTATTATGACAATGATACCGCAGCTACAGATGAGTTATTGGTAAAATATCTTTCGCAAAATAAAGATGTAGTGTTGGGAGACATTATTTCAACAATACAAAAGGAACAAAATGAGATTATTCGTGAAACCCCATTTGCAAATATCATTGTACAGGGAGTGGCGGGAAGTGGAAAAACTACCGTTGCTATGCATCGTATCTCTTATATTTTGTATAACTATGAAAAACGTTTTACACCAAGTGAGTTTTGCATTATCGGAAGTAATGATATGTTACTGAATTACATTACCAGTGGTTTGCCTGAACTGGATGTTCATCATGTAAAACAGAAAAGAATGGACGTTTTTTTCTGTGAAATACTGGGAAGAGAGTGGAAGAAAAAGTATCAGGTTGTAGAAACTAAGGAGGCATTTAAAAGTAAATTAAACTTTGTAAAGGAGTTGGAAAAATATTTAGCAGATATGCGAGAAAAGTTATTGCCTTGTACACCGGTAAGAGATGAAAAACTTGGTGTAATTCTTTCAAAAGAAAGTATTGCTACTACCTTGCAAGAAAATAAAAATGTATCGGTACATCAGATTTGTAAGTTATTAAATGAGCGAATTAAGAATCGTATTCGTTTTTTAGTGCCAGAGGATAGGCATGAGTATTGCAAGGAAAAAATAAAGGAATATCGTGGCTATTATAAGTTAGAAAATGCGCAGAAGAATATTTTAAACATATACCAGAGTTTTATATTAGAATATGGAAAAAAACACGCGGTTGATACCGATGAGTGGCTGGAAAGAAGTAAAAAAGGAAAATTTGATGTTTATGACGTGGCATCACTTGCATTGATTCAAAAACGAATTTCCGAAAAAGAGGTGCAGGATCAGTTTGGACAGATTATAGTGGATGAGGCGCAGGATTTTGGTTCTATGGTTTATTATGTATTGAGTAGAATATTAGTGGGATGCTATTTTACCATTATGGGAGATGTATCGCAGAACATTAATTATGAAACCGGTATGAATGATTGGGAAGATTTGCAAAAAGAGATTTTTGAGCCACAGCGACTAAGATTTCATATTTTAGCAAAGAGTTATCGAAATACCATAGAGATTTCAGAGTATGCAGGAAAGATATTAGAGAGGGCTTCTTTTGGAAAATATAAGATTCAGCCAGTGATTCGACATGGAAAAGAAGTAGCATTTTGTAAGACAGAGAAACCAGAGCAAAAAACAGCTACAATAATTGAAGAAATACAAAAACGCGGATACGATACAACGGCAGTCATTTGCCGAAATGAAAAAGAGGCAGAAGAGGTACGGCAACAACTGAAGCCATTATTAGGAGTAGAGGGGGAGAAAGAAGAATTTAAAAAGGGTGTTATGGTATTGCCAATTCAGCTTACCAAGGGGTTGGAATTTGATGCAGTAATTTTATGGAATCCGGATGAAAGGGCTTATGAGGAAAACGAAGGAGATGCCAAATTATTGTATGTGGCAGTGACACGAGCATTGCATGAATTGCATATTGTATACAAGAGTAATCTATCCAAACTATTTCAATAGAAACAACATATAAAAGTATAAGTAAGATAAAATTGTCTCAGAAAAAAGCTAGCACAGAAAGGATATGAAGGTGTTATCTCCTATCTTTCCGTGCCAGCTTTTTCTTAAGAATTTTTCTTTTCATTTTTTTCTTTTCTTGACTTCTGCATCAAGGTGAAGAGCCATAAGATTACCGGTAATGCGATACTAAGCACAAGTGCTGCCATAAATACGGTGAAAAATGCTTTTCCTAAAACAGCCAGAACTAATGTGCAAAGGTAAAGTGCAACCAGTAAAATAATGCCAATAATAGCAAGAATTTGTTTTGATTTTTTCATATTATATACCTCTTTAAGAATTTTCTTAATAATATAGTAATGGGTTCATAGAAATTTGGCAAGAGGAATAGTGTGAGTAAAGAATAAAATCTAAAGATTTTGCACTACATCCTAAAGATTTTTACTTGAAGGGCATAGAAATATCAGTATAATAAATTACATAAAGTGCAACGGAGCATGATGGAAATAATTCATGTTCCGTTGCACTTTTTTCTGCAGAAAAGTAAATAGAATAGATGAAAATTATATGAGGTGATTTATATGGTGAATTTATATGAACTTCGAGAAGGGAAAAAATTTTCTGCTTTGACAACAGATGAGAAAATTATATACTTTACAGAAGTAGCTAGAAAAGCATTACCATATTGGGGATATGCAGAAGAAACAGAACTTAAACTTTTGAATTATACAGAAAATGCAACTTTTGAAATAAAGCCAGCAGAAACGGAACATTTTATTATGCGTGTACATAGGGCATTGTATACAACGGAGAACAGCATCAAGAGTGAGTTTGCATGGTTAGAAAGTTTAAGGAAGGACAAAATTCATGTACCGCAACCGATTATAAACAAAAACGGTGAGTATGTTGTGAAAATCCAAATGCCAGAATATGAAGATTTCCGATATGTGGATTGTACAAAGTTTGAGCAGGGAGATGCACCTTTACAAATTCCCAAACTAGAATTATTCAAAGAGTTGGGAGAAATTATCGGAAAAGTGCATAACAACTCAGAGCATTTTAAAAAACCGGAATATTATAATCGGATTGTGTGGAATGCAAATACTACATTTAGTAGAAAAAATAATTATCATTATGAATATTATAAAGAAAATTCAGCATTTAACAAAGAGGATTTGAAGATTCTCGATGAAGGAGAAAAGAAAATTTGCCAAAAGTTAGAGACATATGGACAGTCATCGCAAAACTATGGTTTGATTCATAGCGACTTTCGTTTTTCAAATATTTTATTAGATAAAGAAAAATTTACAGTGTTAGATTTTGATGATTGTGGAGAAGGCTGGTATATGTATGACTTAGGTTCGGTACTTGCATTTAACGAAGACAGGGATGATGCTAAGCAAATTATGGATATGGTATTTGAGGGATATAGTAAAGTAAGAACATTAAGACAGCAAGATTTAGATATGTTTGAAACTTTTCAGTTATTGAGGCGATATGGAATGATTTGTGTAGGAATGTTTTTTGAGAAATCGGTAGTGTTAGGTGCAGGGGAAAATGCAGATATGACAAATGCATATTGGAACAATTATTATAAGTCAGTAGTAGAAGCAACAAAGAAATACTTAAGTGTAGTATAAAGAAAAAATTTTAGGAGGATAGTTTATATGGAAACAAGTGAAATTTATGAAGAGGCAAAGCAGGTATGGAATCCAACAAAACCAGAGTACTGGGAAAATTTAGGTATAAATATTGTTTTGGATAAAAGAGCGGGATATGAGTTTTGGACAAAAGATGGAAAAAGAGTAATTAATATGCACTTAAATGGCGGCGTATACAATTTAGGACACCGTAATAAGGAAATAATACAAGCATTGATTGAAGGAACAGAAAAATATGATGCAGGAAATCATTATTTTCCAAGTGAAGTAAAAAATGAATTGTGTAAGCGTTTACTTGCTACCGCACCAAAGTATATGAAATATGTATACATGAATAATGGAGGAGGAGAATCTATTGATTCCGCAATTAAATTTGCAAGGTATGCAACAAAAAGAACTCGTGTAATTTCAATGCTGGAAGATTTTCATGGAGCAACAGGATTTGCTTTTATGTCAGGCAGTGATTTATGGACAGATTATTTCTATACTCCAGTCAGAGAAGAAGATTTTACAAGGATTCACAGAAATGATTTAGAGACCTTGGAAACAATTTTGAAGAAGGAAGATACAGCATGTGTACTGATGGAAATCATTACGGCAGGAACCGGATTTCAAATGCCGGATAAGGAGTATATTCAAAAGGCAGTAGAACTGTGTCATAAGTATGGGGCAGTATTTATTGATGATGAAGTACAGGTGGGATTAATGCGGACAGGAAAAATGTGGTGTTGTGAATCCTATGAAATTGAACCGGATATGATTGTAACTGGCAAGGGATTATCTGGGGGAATTTATCCGATGTCAGCGGTTATTATGAATGAAAAAGCATCGGCATGGATGCAGGAAGATGGTTCAACACATTTATCATCCTTCAGTGCGTGTGAATTGGGATGTGTTGTGGCAAATAAGGCAGTGGAAATTACAACAAGAACATCTACTGGTGAAAATGTGAGAAAGCTTGAAAAATTATATCATGATGGATTAACAGAACTTCAACAAAAACATAATTCTTTTATGCCTGAATTTTATCAAATTGGTGTAATTATGGGACTACAAACATCAGAACCAGAAGGAGCAGTAACCTTGATGCAAGAACTTTATAAGAGAGGGGTATGGGCAATTCGTTCTGGGTGGAATCATTCAGCTTTACAATTTAAGGCAGGACTTTTGATGGATGAGAAGCTGGCACAGGAAACATTAAATATTTTGGATGATGCGCTAACAGCTTGTAAGAAAATTTACAACAAATAGTAATAAAGTATGAAAAAGGTATAGACAATGGTGTCTTGTATAGGAGGCAGGAACCATTGTCTATTTTTAATATAAGGATACGAGGTGATGGTTTTATGAATACAAAAAAAATCGGTGTATTTACGGGATTAGCAACAGCGGTAGGTGTAGCATTAGGAAGTACAGCTTTTGTTTCTTTAGGAAAAGGTGCGGGATATGGTGGTCAGTGGTTTGTATATGCAATTATGTTAGTTGGGATAGTTTATTTATGTTTTGCATTATCTGCCTGTGAGCTGAATGATATTTTGCCAAGTTGTAAAGGAAATGCGGGAAGATTACTTGCCAGAGCATTTGGACCAAGTATATCAATTGTACTTAATATTATGACATATTTTATTATATCAGTTGTTGCAGGTTCTGCTGAAACTATTTTTGTTTCCAGAGTCATTAGTAAGACAATGTTAAAAGGAGTTCCATATCAGGTTATTGCAGTTGGACTTTTGGTAATAGTACTTGCAATCAATCTGGTAGGTGTTGACATGTTTGCTAAAGTTCAGAATTTCGTTTTTGTTTTTTTAGTTATAACATTGTTTTTATTAGCAATTGTAGGAAGTTTTGGTTTATCAACGAATGTCTCTATGGTAACGGATAATGTTCCGTCTTTAAGTGGAGTTTCAGGAGTTTTAGAATTATCTTCATGGGCTTATTATTTATTCCTTGCAATTGATATGGTTTTACCATTAGCATGCACGATGAAAAATCCAAAAAAAAATATTCGTATTTCGTTAATTGGCGGTATTTTAATGTTAATGGTATTATATTCATTGCTTTCTTATGGTCTATATCGCTATTTACCATTGGAAATTTTGTCAGTAGACAGTATGCCGAATGTCACATTCGGTAAAGCATTGTTTGGAAAATTTGGATATTATTGGATGATTGTTGCAGTTATTTTTGCGGCAGTTAGTACAGAAAATTCACTTGTACTTGCTCCTTCTGTTGATTTACAAGGATGTGCCAATAGTGGACTGTTTCCTAAAGTTATGGGAAAGACAAATAGATTTGGCTCTGCATATCCATGGATTATTATGATTAGTATATGTCAGATAGTAATTTGTAGTTGTTTTGGTAATATGGACTTGGATTTATTGATTATGGTTGCATGCGGATTTTATATAGCTGTGTTTATTTTATTTCATGTAGCAACTATTAAATTTAGAATTATTTATCCAAATGCTAATAGAAATAAAAAATATATATTATTTAATATTCCGCAAATAATAGGCATTATAAGCTTGTTATATATTGAATATACAGTATTTAAGGATTTAAAAGTGTTGCTGGTTGATATTATTGTGGGATGTATTGTGTTAATATATGCGATGATTTGGTGCAAATATGGATTAAAAAAAGAACCGTTTAAGGCCTCTATGGAATATGAAATTGAAGAAGTGGGAAAAGAAACAGAAAAAGAAGTTTCAGAGAAGAAAAATGTGTCTGCGTTTGTGCATAAGAAAAAGGTAGGAACGGAAGGGCATATTATTACAATTAGCAGGGAATTTGGTTCTTTGGGGCGACCGATAGCTGAAAAAGTAGCAGAGAAGTTAAATTATCAGTTATATGATCCACAGTTAATTGAAATGGCAGCATCTAAATTAAATAAAGATGTAGAGGATTTGCTTGCCTATGATGATCAAAAAGTTATTAAGCTTAATATTTATGGATCAAAATATTGTGGAATGGCATATCCGCTTGGCTTTGGCGATTACATAAAGCAGAGAAAACTTTTTGAAATTCAAAGTGAGATTATAAAAGATATTGCAACAAAGGAAAATGCTGTAATTGTCGGAAGAGCGGCTGATTATGTATTAACAAAAGCGGGAAAAAAGGATATATTGCGAATTCATATTACAGGTTCTTATGAGCATCGATATCAAAATAGTATTAAAGAATTAGAGTTGAGTGAGGTGGAGGCGAAAGAACATATTCGTATTATTGATAAGGCACGAGAAGAGTTTTATAAACAGATTACTGGTGAAAGTTTTGAATCTACAACATTTCGTGATGTGGTGATTAATACAGACTTGTTATCAATGGATTATATTGTAGACATGATTTGTGATATGGCACAATTTAAGTTTGACAAATAACTATATAAGATAAGAACATATGTTTTTGCTATATGAAGCTATTACTTAGAAAGTCTGTTGCTAAAGTAATAGCTTCATTATTTTTTTATGAATAGTAATCAAAATGTAGGGTAGATACTATGAAAAATTTGCAAAGTATGTTTTTTATGATTGAATTGGTTTCCAACGATGCAGATATAAATTAATGGATGTATCATTTTCTATATTTTCTAAATAGGAAATTCGTGTTTGATATTCACTAGGAGAAATTCCAACATACATACGGAAAACTCTGCTGAAGTATCCGGTTGAACTATATCCTAAAAGTAAAGCAACCTCGCTAATTTGCATTTTAGGAGAGTGCAATAGTATTTTTGCACGTTCTAATTTTACATCTGTAACGAAATCTTGAAATCCGATACCTAAAGTTTCTTTAAAAATATGTGACAAGTAAGTAGGATTTAATCCGATTTGCTTAGCAACAATTTCTAATGAAAGTTTTTCATCTACATGTAATATGATATATTTACCGGCAGTATAGGTAATAGGATCATCATCAATTAAATTATATTTTTTGAAAATCCAACATAATTCTGAAAAATATAGATAGAGTTCATGTTCAATTTCATTTTGAGATTTTGTTTCAAATCCAGTATTACGAATATAGTTTCCTTTATATAAAAATTTTTCTATCCATGGCTTTTTTGAAATCATGAGCCGGTAAGTTTCATGTTTTAATTGTTCAATGGCAAGTTGAAATTCTAAGACATTATTATTTTGTTCACTATAAATTTGTTGCGTGATATTATGAATGAAGGGATAGACATCATCACCCCCATTAAAAATATACTCAATCATAGCGTGAAGTTTAGTTTTTAAAATATCATGTATATAAGGCATTGTATGAACAGTCTCAATGTTTTGAATAGAGTTTTTTAAAGTACTGCTATCCAAAGGTAATAATATGTAGTCCTTTACATTAGATAGGAAAGCCTTTCTTATATTCTCATAGTCGTTGTTGTAACTTAACATAATAATTGCAATATCAGGAAAATATTCGTGAATGTGTTGTATCATCTCATAGCAGAGCGTATGTGAAAAATAATCAGTTACAAGTATAATGTGAATATGGTGCTTTTCTAAAAAGGTATCAGTCATTCCGGTTTCATCTGGTGCATAAAAGACAATGTTAGAAAATGGGTCATTAAATATATCTAGTTTTTTTAGTTGTTGAAGTATGGTACCTTTTAAATCATATACAGTAATATTTGCCATAAAATAATGCTCCGTAATTTATAAAATTGTTTAGACATATAGTGATTACTTATATTAAATGAATGGATATATGTAATCGTTGTAGTTCTTTAAATAATTATAATATCATAGATGGATTAGAAAAGATAGAATTAAGGTTAAGAATTATAAGTATTTAAAATTGGTATACATCAAGTTCTTTACAGAATAAAGGAAAATATAGTAAAATATACGGATAATACAAAGGCTAAGGGTGAATAAAATGAATGAATTTAAACAGGGCATAAAAGATGGCGGTGCCATAGGCATTGGCTATTTTTCTGTGTCCTTTACATTTGGAATTGCGGCAGTAGCAAGTGGACTTGACTGGTGGCAGGCACTGGTGGTATCGGTAATGAATGTGACCTCTGCGGGGCAGTTTGCAGGAATTACGATTATGTCAGCGGCTGGTTCTTACATAGAAATGGCAATTTCACAGTTTATTATCAATTTAAGATATGCATTGATGAGTATTTCACTATCTCAAAAGGTAACAAAGGAGTTTCATACACCGAAGAAAATGTTGCTTGGATTTTGTGTTACCGATGAAATATTCGCAGTATCTATGAGTAGAGAAGGGGAAGTCAGCAGTAAATATTTTGCAGGACTGATTGTTTTACCTATTTTAGGGTGGCATTTAGGAACTGTGTCAGGAGCCATTCTGGGAGATGTTTTACCAAATAATATTGTTTCTGCATTGGGACTTGCTATTTACGGAATGTTTATTGCAATTGTTGTACCGGTTACTAAGAAGAACAGAAACGTACTTTTGATAGTACTTTTGGCAGTTGTATTAAGTTTTTGTTTGTACTATTTACCGGGCTTAAATCAGATTTCCGGTGGATTTGCCATTATTATCTGCGCAGTAATAGCGTCTGCAATCGGAGCATGGCTATTTCCGGTAAAGGAAGAAGCAGAGGAGGAAGAGACACATGAATAACTTTTGGATTTATATGCTTGTTATGTTTGGTGTCACCTATCTGATTCGTGTACTGCCATTCGTGATTTTTCAAAAAAAGATAGAAAATAAATTCGTACGTTCTTTCCTTGCGTATATACCTTATACAGTACTGGGAGCGATGACCTTCCCGGCAGTTTTTTATGCAACAGGATCTGTTCTTACGGCAAGTGCAGGAGTGATTGTTGCATTAGTTCTGGCTTATCGGGGGAAAGGACTTTTTGAAGTGGCAATATTCGCCAGTTTAACAGCATTTCTGGTAGAGCTTTTGCCCTTTTAAAAATATGGAAAAAGTGGTAAACTAAAAGAAAACGAGAGAAGGAGATAGATTATGACAAATACACCAACACCACATATAGAAGCAAAAGAAGGGGATTTTGCAAAAACAGTTTTAATGCCGGGGGACCCATTACGCGCTAAATTTATAGCAGAGACTTATTTAGAAAATGTAAAATGTGTCAATCAGGTACGAGGTATGTTGGCATTTACCGGAACATATAAAGGAAAAGAAATTTCTGTTATGGGTTCGGGAATGGGAATGCCATCCATTGGAATTTATTCCTATGAATTATTCAATTTTTATGGAGTGGACAACATTATTCGTATCGGTTCTGCCGGTGCAATTCAGGATGATATTAAGCTCATGGATGTGGTAATCGGTATGGGCGCATCTATGGTGTCCGATTATGTGGCGCAGTTCGGTTGTCCGGGACATTTAGCACCATTGGCAGATTATCATTTGTTAAGTACCGCGGTAGAAAGTGCAAAAGACCTTGGAACAGAAGTAAAGGTTGGAAATATTTTATCCGAAGATGCATTTTACAATGACAGACCAAACAGCAAGGATGCATTCAAGAAAATGGGCGTATTGGCAGTAGAAATGGAAAGCGGTGCCTTGTACTTAAATGCAGCAAGAGCAGGAAAACATGCCCTTTGCATTTTAACCATTTCTGATCACATTTATCGTCCGGAAGAGTTGACTTCCGAGGAACGTCAGTTAGGATTTGGAAAAATGATAGAAATCGCATTGGAAACAGCAATTAGAGCTTAGCGGTTAGATGAATTTTGAAAAAATAAAATAACTACGATAGGAAAACTCCTATTTGGTATAACTTAAAACTATATCAAATAGGAGTTTTTAGGTATTATACAGAACGAAAGAGTATCGTTATAATGAGAGACATAATAACGGAGCAATAAGGAGGAGAAAATGAATACAACTATCGTAGGATATCCGAGAATCGGAAAAATGAGAGAATTAAAATTTGTCATAGAAAAATACTGGCGAGGAGAAGTAACAGAAGCAGAATTAAAAGAAACAGCAAAAACACTGAGAAGTGAAAAGTTAAAAAAACAAAAGCAGGCAGGAATTACCATAAGTCCGGTGAATGATTTTTCTTATTATGACGGAATGTTAGACTTGGCAGTTATGTTAAATGCAGTGCCGGAAAGATACCGCAAACTGAATCTGTCACCATTAGATACCTATTTTGCAATGGCAAGAGGATATCAGGGAGAACATGGTGATGTAAAGGCATTTGCCATGAAAAAGTGGTTCAATACCAACTATCACTATATGGTACCGGAATTAGAAAATGGAATGGAATTGAAGCTTCAGGCAGACAAACTGTTTGCAGAATACGAAGAAGCAAAAGCATTAGGTGTTTGCCCGAGACCGGTAACTATCGGAGCATATACATTCTTAAAATTGGCAGTTGCAGAAAATGGTGTAGCAAAGGAAAGCTATGTAGAACCGGTAAAAAAGGCATTTCAGGAATTATTACAGGAATGTGAGAAACGTGGGGTAGAGTGGATTCAGATTGATGAACCGGCATTAGTATTAGACATGGACAGTGCAGATAAAAAATTATTCTGTGATTTGTACCAGGATATTCTTTCTGCAAAGGGAAGTGTAAAGGTTCTGTTGCAGACATATTTTGGGGACGTGCGTGATTGTTATCAGGAGATTTCCAAACTGGCATTTGATGGATTGGGACTGGACTTTGTAGAAGGAAAATATACCGAAAAATTGATTCGGGAAAATGGATTTCCAGCGGATAAGTACTTGTATGCAGGTATTGTAAATGGTAAGAACATTTGGAAATGTGACTATGACAAAAAACTGAAGCTGATAGAGAAATTAAAGAAGACAAATGACAAGTTGGTACTTACTACTTCCTGTTCTTTGCTTCATGTACCTTATACTACAAAGAGTGAGAAGAAACTGTCTCAGGATATTTTGAAGTATTTTGCATACGCAGAAGAAAAGTTAGAAGAAATTCATGAACTGGCAGAGCTTTCCGAAAAGGATTACACAAAAGAAGAAGCATATCAGAAAAATGTATCAGTTATTCAGTCAGAACGTGGTATGAAAGATGAAGAGGTGTGTCAGAAAGTAGCAGCACTTACGGAAAAAGATTTTGTAAGAAATGTGCCAAGGGTAGAACGTCAGAAATTACAGAGAGAAAGAATGGGGCTTCCGTTATTACCAACAACAACAATCGGTTCATTTCCACAGACAAAGGAAGTAAAGGCAAACAGAAGTCGTTTCCGTAAGGGTGAAATTACGAAAGAGCAATATGATGAGAAGGTATTTGCATTTATTAAGGAATGCGTGGAGGAGCAAGAAAAACTTGATATCGATGTTTTAGTACATGGGGAATATGAGCGTAACGACATGGTAGAGTTTTTCGGAGAAAATTTTGGAGGATATGTTTTCACAGAGCATGCATGGGTACAGTCTTATGGAACCAGATGTGTAAAACCACCGGTTATTTTCGGAGATGTTAAGAGAATTGAGCCAATTACTGTAAAATATTCCCAATATGCAGCATCTTTGACAAATCGTCCAATGAAGGGAATGCTTACCGGACCTGTAACTATTTTGAACTGGTCTTTCCCGAGAGAAGATGTATCTCACAAAGAAATGGCATTTCAAATCGGTCTTGCAATTCGTCAGGAAGTATTAGACTTAGAAGCAGCAGGAATTTCCGTGATTCAGATAGACGAAGCGGCATTAAGAGAAAAACTTCCACTTCGAAAAGCAGAATGGCACAGTGATTATCTGGATTGGGCATTAGAAGCATTCCGCTTATGCCATAGCGGTGTAAAACCGGAAACACAGATTCATACCCATATGTGTTATAGTGAATTTGATGATATTATTAAAGATATTGATGCAATGGATGCAGACGTAATTACCTTTGAAGCATCTCGTTCCAAACTGGAAATCTTAGATGCACTGAAAGAAGTAGGATTTGAAACAGAATCAGGTCCTGGTGTTTACGACATCCATTCACCACGAGTTCCATCCGTAGAGGAAATCGTAGGAGCTATAAGAAAAATGTTAGAAAAAATTCCAAAGGAAAAGTTATGGGTAAACCCGGACTGTGGACTGAAAACCAGAGGAATTCCAGAAACAGAAGCAAGTTTGGAAAATATGGTAGCTGCGGCAAAAATTGTCAGAGAAGAATTGAAGTAGGTATTGACAAACACAAAAAGTTAGCATATACTAACCATGATAAATGATATACATTCTCAAATAGGAGGGATGTAACATGGGTACAGTTATCGTTGGTGCAGTAGTTGTAGCAGTTTGTGCATTGGCAGTTTATTCTTTACATAAGGATAAAAAGAACGGAAAGTCCTGTAGCGGATGCGGTGGAAACTGTTCCGGGTGCCATAGCGGATGCCATACAGAACAATAATAGAGAAAACGGAAATGCCTTGAAGGTCTTGTATCTTCAAGGCATTTTAAGTTTTGAAAATAAAGTTTATAAAAATTTAACTTGTTACTTTTTCAGGGGACGCTTATAATTAACTATAAAATCAACGAGAAAAAGGACTGAGAAAAATGTTAAGTTACTATATGCATCAATTAAGGGTAATGTTATATGTGGCACCGGTAATTCTAATTGCCATTTCATTTCACGAATTTGCACATGGATATGTGTCCTATAAAATGGGAGATCCCACACCAAAACAAGACGGAAGATTAACCTTAAATCCATTCAAACATTTGGATTTGGCAGGAACCTTGTGCCTGCTGTTTTTTCATATGGGTTGGGCAAAGCCGGTGCGCATCAATACTGCATGTTATAAGAATAAAAAGCGGGGAACCATTTTGGTGTCGTTAGCAGGTCCGGCAATGAATTTCCTGTTAGCATTTCTTTCGCTTCTTATATATGGAATATTGTTAAAATATGGAAATGGATATTCAAAAATTGTTTATACAGGAGTATTGCTTGCCTATTATTCTGCGGTAATTAACGTAGGTCTCGGTGTGTTTAATCTAATTCCATGGCCACCGTTAGACGGTTCTAATGTATTGGGAGAACTGATTCCAAAGGTAAATCAATATTTCCGTCAGATACGGCGTTACAGCAACTTGATTTTAATTGTATTGTTAGTAAGTGGAGCATTGACACGTCCTTTAAGCTATGCGAACAGCGTGATTTTAAATGAAATGTGGAAACTGGTAAAAATGATTTTGCAATTGGGTGTGGCAGGAACCACAGGCGGATTTGTATAAAAGTGAAAAAACTTGTATAAAAAGAAAAAAGCAGGTGATACTATAATTATCCGAGGGACGAAGCCCCCACTTGTTCCTCGGAGAAAGCGAAATGCTTTGAACCAAAGATAAGGTTAAATACTTATCCTCCCCTTTTAAAACCCCTCGGAGGCAACGTGCGGTTGCTTTCGGGGGATTTTTTATGTAATAGGAAATTGCGTCCTATTACATAAAAAACGCTCCGCTAAGGAATCATAGAAAACGCCGTACCATATTAATGTGTGAAAGTATGATTCCCTAGTAATAATATTAATAGTAAGAAAAAGTAAAAATGTTTTGAAAAATCAGTAGAAATGCGTTATACTATTAGAGCATATTTCAATGCATGTAAATTATATCGAAACAAAGGATGGTATTTATTATGGCATTATTAGATCAGTGGAGAAGTGTTGCATATAATCAGGAGACTGACCGTGCACAGCTTCAGAAGTTCTGGCAGGATTATTTTATGCTGGAAAAGGGCGTATATGAAAAGTTACTGGAGAATCCAGATGAGAAGGTGGAAGGTACTGTAAAAGAATTGGCAGAGAAGTACGGATTAACCGTTATGGAAATGACCGGATTCTTAGACGGCATTAATGACAGCTTGATAAAAGAAAATCCAATCGAAGAGATGGAAGAGGATACAAAGGTAAGCCTTGCTTTTGATAAGGAAAAGCTTTACAAGAACATGGTAGATGCAAAGGCAGACTGGTTATATGAGCTTCCACAGTGGAACAAGATTTTTGATGAAGAGACCAGACATAAACTGTATATTGAACAGAAGAAGTCCGGCACCGTTGTAAAAGAAGCAAAGGTATATCCAAATGATCCATGTCCATGTGGCAGCGGTAAGAAATATAAGAAATGTTGTGGAAGAAATAAGTAATCATTCCGCAACAAAACAATGCATAAATAATTTTAAAATTTCCATACTAAGAAAGTAGAGTTCAGCAGCACGAAAATTGGGATAAGTCCACACTTGTGCTGCTGAATCTGCGAAAAAGAAGAAAAAGGAGATTTTAAAATGACACAATTAAAATGTTCTGTAAGAAGTTGTATGTATAATGACAACGAAGGAAACCTCTGCTCCAAAGGAGATATCATGATTGGAGGAAAAAGTGCTACCGCATCAAATGAAACACGGTGTGAAAGTTTTGAAGAGCGCAGAGGTTCAGCAACTAATTCAGTAGGTTCTCCAAGCGAAAAGATTGAGGTGGGATGTAAGGCAGAAAATTGCGTATTTAATGAAGAATGTAAATGTTCAGCACAGTCTATCGGAATTGCCGGAAGCAATGCATGTAGTTGTGCCGAGACAGAATGTGCAAGCTTTGAATGTCAATGCTAGTAGAATTTACTAAAAATTCCATTAATATTCACAAAAATTTTAAAAAATAATACTTGTAAAAAGAATAGGCAGGAAGTAGAATGAAACTGAAGTGAGTTGTTAGCAGTTTTATTCTGCTTCTTGTGTTTTAGAGGCAGTAATCTTAAGTCGAAGGACTATGGAGGAAATGATGAGAAAAAAGTCTCATATATCGTTAGCAAAGTATCTGGTAAACAGTATTTCTGAACAGGATATGATGGCACATAAGAAGGCATTTTATCTTGGAAGTATTTTACCTGACTGTAAACCATCCTTTTTGACAGAACGTCACGAGATAGAAGGAACGTTTCCAAAAGTACAGGAACAAATGCGGATTCTGGTAGAAGAACAGAAAAATTTCCAGATAAATACACGGGTATTTTATCGTAGATTAGGAGAGATTATACATTATATTGCGGATTACTTTACCTTTCCACACAATGCCCATTATATAGGAAGTTTGAAGGACCACTGTATATATGAGAAAAAGTTAAAGAAAAGCTTAAAGGAATATATTGAAAGTGGAGAAGCCTTGAAGAATTGTGTGTGGATTCGCAATAACCAGGGAGTACTAAATAGTACGGATGCAATTTGCGAGTTTATACAGATGGCACACGACCGATATGTAAAGAGAAAAAACACGGTGGAAGGAGATTGCCGTCAAATTGTGGCATTATGTCATCAAGTGGTGGAAGCAATTATTTTGTTGATAAAAGGAGAAAACATAGAGAAATTGTTACTCCCTGCCGCGTAAAATCAAAAAAAAGCATTTCGTGTCGAAAACTTGTGTAAAAATAACACGCATTTTGTTTGCTTTTTTCCCAGTAAGAAGATACAATACAAAAGGGGAGAAAAGGAGATATCAATGAGACCTTTGCTAGAGCTGAAAAAGCAAATTGAAACTGTACGAAAAGAGTTGAATATATCTGCTGAGAATGGTCTGGACAGAGAAGAGTGTTATAAGATTAGTCTTCGATTAGATGGATTGATAGCGGATTATATGCAATTAAAAAAAGATGAAATTTAATTACAATGATATGTAATTAAAGGAGAAAAAATAAAATAAATTATTAAGAGAAGTCTCTCGGGAAAGAAGAAAAAAATTTCTTTCCTGGGGGACTTTTTTTTATTTTCTATTGCTTTTTTCCCTATAATGGGCTAGAATGGAAGAAAAAGTGGAGGAAAGTGGTAGAAAAGGGTGCAAAGTGGTGGATAAGTGGAAAGAAAAGTGGAAATCCATCACACCTGTGCGGTTAGAAGGTGATTTTCAATGTTCATGGGAGAATTTAATCACACAATCGATGCAAAAGGCAGACTGATAGTACCGTCCAAATTCAGAGAATTACTTGGAGATGAATTTGTTGTGACAAAGGGGCTGGATGGATGCTTATTCGTGTATCCCAAGGAAGAATGGAAAATCATCGAAGATAAGTTCCGCGAAGTATCACAGTTCTCCAAAGAAGCCAGAAAATTTGCAAGATTCTTCTTTGCAGGAGCATCGTCCTGTGAAGTAGATAAGCAGGGAAGAGTATTACTTCCTGCTGTTTTGCGTGAATTCGCAGGATTAGAAAAAGAAGTGGTTTTGGCAGGTGTTTTAAATCATATAGAAATATGGAGCAAAGACAGATGGCAAGAAACCAATGAATATGATGATGTGGAAGAAATCGCAGAACATATGGCAAGTCTGGGACTTACAATTTAGGCAAGATACGCCGGAAAGGAATATGCATGGAATTCAAACATAAGTCCGTACTTTTAAAAGAAACAATAGAAAATTTAAATATAAAACCGGATGGCATATATGTAGATGGAACCCTGGGTGGGGGTGGACATGCATATGAAGTCTGTAAGCGATTATCCTCAAAGGGAAGATTTATTGGAATTGATCAGGATGAGGATGCGATAAAGGCAGCCACTCGGCGATTATTGGAATTTGAAGATAAAGTTCAGATTATCCGCAGTAATTACTGTGATATGAGAGAAGCATTAGCCGATATTGGTGTATACAAGGTGGATGGAATCGTCCTTGACCTGGGTGTTTCTTCTTATCAATTGGATGATCCGGAACGTGGATTTACTTATCGAGTGGAGGATGCACCACTGGATATGCGAATGGATAGAAGACAGGAATTTACAGCGAAAGAACTGATTAATACTTATAGTGAAATGGAATTGTACCGTATTATTCGAGATTTCGGTGAAGATAAATTTGCGAAAAACATTGCGAAACACATTGCTGCAGCAAGAGCGAAAAAGCCAATTGAGACTACCGGTGAATTGACTGAGATTATAAAGGCAGCAATCCCGGCGAAAATACGAATGAACGCAGGACATCCTGCAAAGCGTACTTTTCAGGCAATTCGAATTGAATTAAATAAAGAATTAGAAGTATTGCAAAATTCCTTAGAAGATATGATAGATTTATTGAATCCGGGTGGAAGAATTTGTATTATCACATTCCATTCCTTAGAAGACCGTATTGTAAAGAGTATTTATAAGAAAAGCGAGAATCCATGTACTTGTCCCAGTGATTTCCCAATTTGCGTATGTGGAAAGAAATCATTAGGAAAAGTAATAACAAGAAAACCTATCATACCAACGGAAGAGGAGTTGGTATACAATTCCAGATCCAAGAGTGCAAAACTGAGAGTGTTTGAAAAGGCACAGCAGGAGTAAAAATAAGCAGGAATGCATAAGGAGTGAAGATAGAATGAATCAGGAAGAGATGGCAAATAGAAGAAATATAGGATATATAGAAGGAAATACCGTTCGGAAAATGGAAGCAGCCCCACAAAGACGCGGTGAGCAGGTACATAGAGAATTAGAACGGAAACAGGAAAAAGACCGTGTACGAGAAGAGAGACAGCGAAAAGCCAGAATTGCAGCCAGAAGAAATCAGGAAAAGGCATTACAGATGAGCCCTGGATATGTGATATTTTTAACAATCGCTATGGTGGCTATGGTAAGTGTATGCGCTGTATATCTGAAGTTACAGTCAGATATTTCCAACAGAATGAAAACAGTTGCTACATTAGAAGCACAGGTAACAGATTTAAAAACACAAAACGACGGAAACTTAAAGCGAATTAATACCTCTATTGATTTAGAAAGTATTAAAAATACAGCAATTAATGAACTGGGTATGGTATATCCAAGCAAGGATCAGATAGTATATTTTAATATTGAGACAACAGATTATATGAATCAGTATGAAGACATTCCAGAAAAATAAGAGGGTGTATTAGTTGGCAAAGAAGAATAGAAAACCCAAAAAATTTACAAAAGCAATGAAGAAAAAACTACTGGTAGTATTTCTACTGGTAGTATTGTTATTAATCGCATTGGTGGTACGACTTTTTTACATTAGATATAGCAAAGGAAACGAGTATGCCAAAAAGGTATTGAGTCAACAGGGATATGCCAGTCAGACGATTCCATATCAGCGTGGCGATATTTTAGATTCTCAGGGAACGATACTGGCTACCAGTGTGGATGTATACAATGTGATATTGGATTGTAAACTTATTAACGAAGATGAAAAGTATGTGGAATCTACGATAGCAGCTTTGTTACAGTGCTTTCCGGATGTTACGGAAGAAGAATTGAGAACGGCTTTGACGGAAAAGGCAGACAGTCGTTATTTTGTATTGCGAAAAAAATTACCATATGAGCAGATACAGGGATTTGAAGCACTGGAAAATGAAGTGTATACCGAAGGAAAAAATAAAGGAAATAAAGTCAATCCCAATATTCAGGGAGTATGGTTTGAAAAAGAGTATGTAAGACAATATCCATACAATTCATTAGCTTGTAAAGTCCTCGGATTTACAACTTCCGGAAATGTAGGAATTGGTGGATTGGAAGACTATTATAATGATACTTTAAATGGAATAGACGGAAGACAGTATGGATATTTGAACACGGATAATAATTTTGAAAAAACGATTAAAGAACCGGTAAACGGACAAAGTCTGGTTACTACGATAGATATGAATATTCAAAATATCGTAGAACAGAAAATTGCAGCCTTTAATGCGGCACATGCAAATGAAGCAACAGAAGGGTCGGGAAGTCAGAATACGGCAGTAATCGTAATGAATCCTCAAAATGGAGAGATTCTGGCAATGGCAGATAGTACAGGCTATGACTTAAACAATCCGTGGGATTTGTCTGCATATTATACACCGGAGCAAATTGCATCTATGGATGAACAGACCACATTGGATAATTTAAATGGAATTTGGCAAAACTTTTGTACCACTTATACTTATGAACCGGGTTCTACTGCAAAACCATTTACCGTTGCAACAGGATTAGAAACCGGAAAGTTAAATGGGGATGAAACCTATTTCTGTGACGGATATCAGGAAGTGGGCGGACATATGATTAAGTGTGTGGCATATGCACATGGCGGACATGGTGTGGAAACCATTGAAAAGGCAATCATGAATTCCTGTAACGATGCATTAATGCAGATGGCAGATACCATTGGAAAAGATGAATTTAGTAAATATCAGAAAATATTTAACTTTGGCTTAAAAACCAATATTGATTTACCGGGAGAAGCGAGAACAGATACTTTGGTAAAAGGTGCGGATGAAATGGGAAGTGCAGACCTTGCAACCTACTCATTCGGTCAGAACTTTAATGTAACAATGATTCAGCTTGCCAGTGGCTTTTCTTCTATTATTAATGGAGGAAATTATTATCAGCCGCATTTGGTAAAAAAGATTGTAGATGATAATGGAAATACCGTTCAGACTGTTGAACCGGTTTTAATGAAACAAACAATTTCAAAACAGACCAGTGATACCGTAAAGGGTTATCTATATAATACTGTTTCCACAGGAACTGCAAAGAGTGCAAAAGTGGAAGGTTATTCCATGGGAGGAAAAACAGGTACAGCAGAAAAATATCCTCGTAGAAATGGAAAGTATCTGGTTTCCTTTATTGGATTTGCACCGGTAGAAAACCCACAGGTACTGGTATATGTCGTTATTAATGAGCCGAATGTAGAAAATCAGGCACAAAGTAGTCTGGCAACGAATTTGGCAAAAGACATCTTTACAGAACTATTTCCTTATATGAATATTTACAAGGATGAAGAAGACCCGCAGGCACAAGAGAATGCCCAAAGTCAGGAACAGCAGCAACAAATGACACCGGAAGAACAATCTTCTGCACAAGAAAACTATACAGATAATATTTTTAATTAGAATAGTACATAACCTCATAAAAGAAGTAATAGATTATAGTAATTGCTTTTATGAGGTTTTCGTATATGTTTCGGAATAAGACATACAACCGTAGAAAAATATTGCTTGTATTTACAATGGTTATGTTAGTGCTCGGTATTCTGGCAGGACGTTTGGTATACTTAATGGTGTTTTGTTCCCAATATTATGGGCAAAAAGCAGAGGATTTGCATGAAAGAGAACGAGACATCAAGGCAGCCCGTGGAAAGATTTTGGATGCTAATGGTGTAGTGCTTGCTACTAATCGTACGGTTTGTACAATTTCTGTAATTCATAGCCAGATAGAAGAACCGGAGGAAATCATTCAGGTATTGGTAAAAGAACTGGGAATGGATGAAGCAGAGGTGAGAAAACGCGTAGAAAAAGTCAGTTCCATTGAGCGTGTAAAGTCCAATGTGGACAAAGAAACCGGAGATCGTATTCGAGCCTACAAACTTTCCGGCGTAAAAGTAGATGAGGACTATAAGCGTTATTATCCCTATGATTCCTTAGCCTCTAAAGTGTTAGGATTTACCGGAGGAGACAATCAGGGCATCATCGGATTAGAAGTAAAATACGAAGAGTATTTGAAGGGAACCAGTGGAAAAATACTAACACTGACAGATGCGAGAGGTGTAGAAATTGAAAATGCCGGAGAACACCGACAGGAACCCATAGATGGGAATAACCTCCACTTAAGTCTCGATTACAATATTCAGATGTATTGTGAACAGGCAGCTAAAAGGGTAATGGAGCAAAAGTCCGCAGACAGTGTGGCAGTTATTGTAATGAATCCCCAGAACGGTGAAATTATGGCAATGGTGAATCTTCCGGAATTTAACTTAAATGAGCCATTTACTCTGGTGGAAACACCTAAGCCAGAACAACCGGAAGAAACAGAAAGCTCTGACGCGGCAGAAAGTAGTGAAGGAACCCAGGAAACTTCTGTGGTGCAAAATGCAGAAAACACCCAGGATTTATTGAATCAAATGTGGAGAAATCAGTGTATTAATGATACTTACGAGCCGGGGTCTATTTTTAAGGTTATTACAGCAGCATCTGCGTTAGAAGAAGGAGTTGTAACGGTAAACGATAACTTTTTCTGCCCCGGATATAAAATGGTAGAAGACCGTAGAATACGATGTGCAAAAGCAGGCGGGCATGGAGCAGAGACATTTACACAGGGAATTATGAACTCCTGTAATCCGGTTTTTATTGAAGTAGGATTGCGTCTTGGTGTGGATAATTTCTACAAGTACTTTAAGCAGTTTGGACTGCTGAATAAAACAGGAATCGATTTGCCGGGAGAAGCAGTTACCATTATGCATAAAAAAGAAAATGTAGGACCGGTGGAACTTGCAACCATTTCCTTTGGTCAGTCTTTTCAGATAACGCCTATACAGCTTGCAACAACCGTTTCTTCCATTATAAACGGAGGAGAACGCGTGATACCGCATTTTGGTGTGGATATTCAGGATACCCAGGGTAACATTGTGAAAACATTCACATACAATACCGGAAAGCAGATTGTAAGCAAAGAAACCTCGGAAACCATGCGAGGACTGTTAGAAAAAGTGGTTTCCGAAGGTGGAGGTAACAGAGCATATATTGAAGGTTATTCCATTGGAGGAAAGACCGCGACCTCTCAGACGTTACCCAGAAGTGCACATCGCTATATCTCTGCATTTATGGGGTTCGCACCGGCAGAAAATCCCAAGGTGCTGACATTGGTAATTGTAAATAACCCACAGGGAACCTATTATGGAGGAATGATTGCAGCTCCGGTTGTAAAAGATATTTATACAAATATTTTACCGTATCTTGGAATTGAGCGAGACGAGGTAGTGCAGGAAGAGTCAGATAGCGCACAGTAGTCATAATACAGGCTATGGCGGAAGTGTTACAAGTAAATGGTCAAATAGACTTGCATAATATAAGGAAAGGTTTTATAATTGAAAAGTTATATGAAGATAAAAAAGAAAGATACGGTGAGCATAAAACATCGTAAGGCGAGAGGTGTAAGAAAATGGCACAGAAAGTAATTTTTCCGGTGCTGATTGCATTTGCAATCACAGCAGTATTAGGACCAGTAGTAATACCGGTATTAAGAAAATTAAAAGTAGGTCAGACAGAGAGAGAAGAGTTAAAGTCTCATCTGAAAAAAGCAGGTACTCCAACCATGGGAGGACTTATGATACTGGCAGGTATTATTATTACTTGTCTGATTTATATGAAAGATTATCCGAAGATTATACCGATTCTTTTTGTAACAATAGGATTTGGAATTATTGGATTTTTGGATGATTATTTAAAAGTGGTATTGCGAAGATCGGATGGACTATTGCCTTGGCAGAAGATGTTAGGACAGATTGTAGTAACAGCAGTATTTATTTTTTACATGGTAAGATACTCTGATATATCCTTAAAAATGTTAGTTCCTTTTACCGGAGGATTTGAAAATGGCATTTATCTGGATTTGGGTTGGGTAGCAATTCCTGTTATGTTCCTTGCAATTATCGGTACCGTAAATGGAGCTAATTTTACAGACGGTTTAGATGGTTTGGCATCTAGTGTAACGGTATTGATTGCAACCTTTTTTACCGTAGTAGCAATTGGAACAAATAGCGGAATCGAACCGATTACCTGCGCAGTAGTGGGAGCATTACTTGGATTTTTACTTTTTAACGTATATCCTGCAAGTGTATTTATGGGAGATACAGGTTCCTTAGCGTTAGGTGGTTTTGTGGCAGCAACCGCTTATATGATGCAGATGCCGATTTTTATATTGATTGTAGCTTTGATTTATTGGGTAGAATTGTTATCTGTTATGATTCAGGTGACTTATTTTAAAAAGACCGGTGGAAAACGAATTTTCCGTATGGCACCAATTCATCATCATTTTGAATTAGGCGGCTGGTCAGAAACAAGAGTAGTAGCAGTATTTTCTATTGTAACAGCGCTTCTTTGCCTGATAGGGCTGCTTGCACTATAAGAAGTTGGTTATAATGGGTATAGATGGAGGAAAGACATGGAGATAGAAGGAAAAAAGTTCCTGGTTGTGGGAACAGGAATTAGCGGAATTGCAGCAGCAGAGCTTTTGGTAAAAAAGAATTTAAATGTTGTATTATATGATGGAAATGAAGAGTTAAAGGAACAGGAAATCAGAGAAAAATCTCCGCTATTAGAAAAGGTAGACATTGTACTGGGAACACTTACAACAGAACAAATCAAAGATTGCGATATTGCGGTATTAAGCCCGGGAGTACCTACTGACAGTCCGGTAGTGAATACTATGCGAGATGCAGGACTTGCAATCTGGGGTGAGATTGAATTAGCATATGCTTTTGAAAAAGGAAAAGTACTTGCAATCACCGGAACCAATGGAAAAACAACAACAACAGCGTTGTTAGGCGAAATTATGAAAAACTACTATAACAATGTGCAGGTGGTGGGAAATATTGGAATCCCTTATACCAGTGTGGTAGATAAGACCACAGAAGATTCCGTTACAGTAGCGGAAATCAGTAGTTTTCAGTTAGAAACCGTACACGAATTTTGTCCACAGGTTTCTGCAATCTTAAATATTACACCAGACCACTTAAATCGTCATCATACCATGGAAAATTATATTCTGGCAAAAGAAAGCATTACCAGAAATCAGGGAAAAGATCAGGTATGTGTATTAAACTATGAAGACGAAGTGTTGCGAAAATTTGCGGAAGAAGTAAAAGCAAAGGTGATATTTTTCAGCAGTCAGTGCAAATTAGAAGAAGGAATTTTCTTGCAGGGGGAAGACATTATCTGGGCTTCGGCAGGAAAAGAAACAGTGGTTTGCAATGTAAAAGAATTAAAATTAATTGGAAGACATAACTATGAAAATGTTATGGCAGCAACAGCCATGGCACTTGCTTTTGGAGTACCAATGGAAAAAATTAAAGAAGTTTTAGTTCGATTTGTTGCAGTTGCACATAGAATAGAATATGTAGTAACAAAACGTGGTGTACGTTTTTACAATGACTCTAAGGGAACCAATCCGGATGCAGCTATTCAGGCAATTCGCGCTATGGAATGGCCAACACTGTTAATCGGTGGAGGATATGATAAAAATTCCGAGTATGATGAGTGGATAGAAGCATTTGACGGCAAAGTAAAGAAGCTGGTTCTTTTAGGAGCTACCAGAGATAAGATAGCAGAAACAGCAATAAAGCTTGGTTATCCAAAAGAAGATATTGTGTTTGTAGAAAGTCTTCAGGAAGCAGTAGATGTATGCTATAAGAATGCTGAGAGTGGAGATGCAGTATTACTTTCTCCTGCATGTGCCAGCTGGGGAATGTTCAAAAACTACGAACAAAGAGGCGATATGTTTAAGAAAATGGCAAGAGCTTTAACGGAGTAATTAAAGGTCAGGAGTGCTGATATGGGCAGAGAACAAAGTCAAGACAAAAGACAAAAGAATATCCGGTATTTTGATTATAGTTTGCTTGTGATTATTTTATTTTTAATCTGTTTTGGACTGGTAATGCTTTATAGTACCAGCTCTTATAATGCGCAGCTTAAGTTCGGAGATGGAACCGCCTATTTGCGAAAACAATTACAGGCAACGGTAATCGGTCTTGTGGTAATGTTTGCAGTTTCCAAGATTGATTACCGCATCTGGAAGAAATTTTGGCTTTTGGCGTACATAGGTGCATTTGGACTTTGTACCTTGGTTTTATTTGTGGGAAAAGAACTGAATGGTGCCAAAAGATGGTTGCAGGTAGGACCATTAAGTGTTCAGCCTTCTGAGATAGCAAAGCTTGCGATTATTGTGTTTTTAGCCACCATTATCAGCGAGATGCCAAAGCAGATGGGAAAATTTTCCTCACTGGTAAAGGTTATGATTATGGTTATGCCCATGGTTATTATCGTTGCTTCGGAGAACTTAAGTACTGCGATTATTATACTGGGAATTGCCGTAGCTCTGGTTTTCGTATCCAGTCCTAAATATATGCAATTCGTGGTGATGGCAGGAGTGGTAATTGTGTTTGGTGCAGCATTTATTATGCTGGAATCTTACCGTGCAGAACGTTTGAAAATCTGGTTAAATCCGGAAAAGTATGAAAAAGGTTTCCAGACACTTCAAGGATTGTATGCAATCGGTTCCGGAGGGCTATTTGGAAAAGGACTGGGTGCAAGTATGCAAAAACTTGGGTTTGTACCGGAAGCACAAAATGACATGATTTTTTCCATTATTTGTGAAGAATTAGGACTGTTTGGTGCCATCTGTGTCATACTGTTGTTTGGCATTTTAATCTGGCGATTCATGGTAATTGCCAACAATGCACAGGACTTGTATGGAGCCTTATTAGTTACCGGAGTAATGGCGCACATTGCCATTCAGGTTATTTTAAATATTGCCGTTGTAACAAACACGATTCCAAATACGGGTATTTCATTACCATTAATCAGTTATGGAGGAACTTCGGTATTGTTTTTACTGGCGGAAATCGGACTGGTATTGAGTGTATCCAGAGGAATACGACTGGAACAGGAGTGATGGTATGAAACGAGAAGGAAAAAGGAAAAAATGGAAGATTCGGTTGGCAGTTTTTTTCATTATTTTAGCATTACTTGCTATCGGAGCCTTGGTGGTAATCAAAGTATTTACCGTGAAAAAAGTAGAGATTACCGGAAATGTAAACTGTTCCGAAGAAACCATAAAGGAATGGGTATTAAAGGATGAATATTCCTGGAACAGCCTTTATGTATATTTTAAAAATAAATTTGTGGAACCGGAAGATATTCCATTTGTAGACACTATGGAAGTGACATTAAAATCTCCCCATGTGTTAGCAATTAAAGTGTACGAAAAGGGACTATTAGGATGTGTTTACATGGATTCCTTAGGGCAGAATGCATATTTTGATAAAGATGGAATTGTTGTGGAAATGTCATCCGATGTGATTGAAGGCGTACCAAGAATTACCGGCCTGGATGTGGATGAAATCGTGTTATATGAAAAGTTGCCTATAAAAGGGAAAAATGTACTAAAGAACTTATTATCTCTTACCCAAAGCTTAAAGAAGTATGAATTGTTACCACAAAGTATCAATTATAGCAAAGAAGGAAGTTATACTTTGGGTTATGGAAATATTACCGTTTTACTTGGACAGGCAAAGCATTTAAATGAAAAAATCTTAAGATTATCCTATATTATGCCTCAATTAGAAGGGCAGGCAGGAACCCTGCATTTGGAAAGCTGGACGGAAGATACAACGGATATAAGTTTCGAAAAAGCACAGTAAAAGAAAAAAGTTTCGTAAAATTTAAAATTTTTATTGATTAATTAGCAAAAAAATTATACTATATTGTATAAGAGTTTATATTGGATAAATGAGGACAAAAGGAGGAAGAACCTTGCTGGAGATTATGACAAGTGAAGCAGATTCCAGTGCTAAGATCATTGTGATTGGTGTCGGGGGAGCTGGAAATAATGCAGTAAATAGAATGATTGATGAAAATATTGGTGGTGTTGAGTTTATTGGTATCAACACGGACAAGCAGGCATTAGCCTTATGTAAAGCACCAACACTCATTCAGATTGGTGAGAAACTTACCAAAGGATTAGGAGCAGGTGCACAGCCTGAGATTGGTGAAAAGGCAGCAGAAGAGAGTAGTGAAGAATTAAACGCAGCAATCAAAGGTGCAGATATGGTATTTGTTACCTGCGGTATGGGCGGTGGAACAGGAACAGGTGCAGCACCTGTTGTTGCTAAAATTGCCAAAGACATGGGGATATTAACAGTAGGTGTTGTAACCAAGCCTTTTAAGTTTGAAGCAAAGGCCCGTATGGTAAATGCACTTGGTGGAATTGAAAGATTAAAAGACAGCGTAGATACGTTGATTGTAATTCCAAATGATAAATTACTTGAGATTGTAGACAGACGCACTACAATGCCTGATGCATTGAAGAAAGCAGATGAAGTATTACAGCAGGCAGTACAGGGAATCACAGACTTGATTAACTTACCTGCATTGATTAACCTTGACTTCGCAGATGTTCAGACTGTTATGAAGGATAAGGGAATGGCTCATATCGGTATTGGTAATGCCAAGGGTGATGAGAAGGCAATCGAGGCAGTAAAACTTGCAGTTGCCAGCCCATTGTTAGAGACAACTATCAATGGTGCATCCCATGTTATTATTAATATTTCCGGAGATATTTCTCTTATGGATGCGAATGATGCAGCAAGCTATGTACAGGATCTTGCAGGAGATAATGCAAATATTATCTTTGGTGCGAAGTTTGATGAGACAATGACAGATGAAGCAACAATCACTGTAATTGCTACTGGTTTAGAGGAAGTGGCAGCATCTCCAAAGATTATGCCAAGTATGAAATATACAACAAATGCAACTCCGAGACCGGCAACAACAGCTACTCGTCCATTGAGTTCTTATACTTCAGGAACTACTCACAGTAGTACAAGCGGGTTAGGTGTAACACCATCTTCTATGGGATTACAGAGACCGAAGAAGCCAGAAAGCAGTATTCCGGAAAGAGATATTAAGATACCAGAGTTCTTGAAGAATACAAGAAAATAGTAATAGTAGGATAAAAGGTTTGACTGTAAGAGAGTCAAACCTTTTTTATGTAATAGGAAATTACGTCCTATTACATAAAAAACGCTCCGCTAAGGAAGCGCACTTCGCGGAGATGAAATTAGTCATAAATGACACCGCTCGGGCGCGAAAGAGTCCAGCGAGCGGACTCTTTGTTCTGCAATAGGAAATATCGTGTTACCTTAAAGTGTAAAAGTTATGATTTTCCTATGATATAAAAACGCTCCGCTAGGGGAGTGTACCTCGCGGAAAGGAGAAAAATATGTTAATTCAGGGAATACATCATATATGTATCAAGTGCGACAAAAGTGAAATAGAAAAGGTGAAAAATTTCTATGGGGATGTGTTAGGGATGCCCATACCATAGTGTTAAGTCCGTTAAATGGAATAGATAGTGAAACCATTATCGGAGAGAAAATAGGCATGGAACATCTGGTATATTCCATGATTAAGATAGCGTCTCAGAGAGTGGAAAACGCGATTACTTATAATCCGGAGGTTACGCAAGGACTTTATTTTGGAGAGCAGAATGGAGAAAAAAGTGAACGTATTCAGGCAATAGAAGAACTATTTGAAGGAACCAATATACATTATCATATAAGTGACAATATTCAACAGGATATCTGGTACAAATATGCATTGAATATCAGTAAAAATTTACCGCAGGCAATTGTAAATTGCGGAGTGGGTGCCTATACAACAAGTAAACATCTGGCATATATCAGTGAACGTATGAGAGAAGAAGTAGTTCAGGTTGCAGCAGCAAAGGGAATTGATATTAGTGATGCAGCAAATAGAGCAGGAATCAATATACCGATTTCGCCGGATAGTCGTTTTTCTACGTTGCAGGACTTAGATGGAAAAAGGGAAACAGAAATCGAAATGTTTTCAGGGGCATTAAGTCGTATGGGAAAAGAAATTGGAATAGATACACCCTTTAATGAATTTGCATATCATGTAATTAAATGCTTAGAAGAAAAAAATCGCGGGGAAATACGCTAAAACCATACAAATATGTATAAGTATAAGAAATATGTGTAAAAGAAAAGCAGTTTTGACATATCTGTGTCAGAGCTGCTTTTTTTATGCAATAGGAAATTAGTCATCGAGAATATTTGCAAGGAGTGTAGAAACGTGTATAAGTTTGTAAATCAATTTCTGTAAAATCGGACAATGGTTTGACAAAAAAATCGGAAGAAGCATTTTATAATGGTATCCAGCAGAAAGGGGGCATTTAGTGAAATATGAACTGTATGCAGATGTTTGGTTTGCTACAAACTGCTCCATGGATTGTCTTGCATTATGGTTGTGCACAAAATTGATGAAACAAAGCTGCAAAAGAGGAAGAATATTTTTGTCAGGGGTGATAGGAACAGCATTTGCACTTGCTTGTTTTTTTATTATGCGAAGTTATATCTGCTATGTGATAACCGTACATTTGGTAATAAATCCTCTGATGGTGTTTTTATGTTTTCGAAGCAGAAATGTAAAAGAATTTTTCATGCAGTATGTGTTTACATATTTGTCAGTCATTTCTCTGGGAGGAATTTTAGAATTTAGCAGAGGTGTGTGGCGAGGCGGTATAGGGTATTGGATAACGGTAGTGGTGGCAGTAGTTTTCATACTTGTAACAGAGAAGGTAAGAAATACATGGAAAAGGCAAAAGGACACGGTGGTCGAAGTGTTGATTTTATTGGAAGAACGACAGGTACGGACAAAAGGATTTATAGATACAGGAAATCTTTTGAAGGACCCGTTGGTAAATCGACCGGTACATATTATAAAAGAGAGACTTTTAGAGCCTGAGTTAGAAGAAGGAAAGTTGTTAATTCGTTTGATTCCATATCATTCTTTAGGGAAAGAACATGGATTACTAGAAACGGTTACATTAAAAGGAATGTACATATTACAGGGAGAAGTGTCGGTTTATTTGGAAAATCCGGTATTTGGAATTGCAAGAGAAAAATTATTTCAAGGTGATAAGTATGACGTGATATTAAACGGAGTATGTATGGAACATTAAAGGAGGAAAAAGATGTATATAAAAATTGCGATACCACAACACTTTCAGTTGAAATTAATACCTAATATTCAAAATATGATGCTTTTAAGAAAGGGAGACATTCATTATATCGGTGGGGCAGAGATATTACCACCACCACTGGAAACAACGGAAGAAACGCAATGTATTAGTCAGTTGCAGGGAGAAGAGGCACAAGAAGCACGAAGTAGACTGATTGAGCATAACTTACGATTAGTGGTTTATATAGCTAAAAAATTCGATAATACAGGAATTGGTGTGGAAGATTTGATTTCCATTGGAACCATAGGGTTAATAAAGGCAATCAATACCTTTAATCCGGAGAAAAATATTAAACTTGCCACCTATGCGTCCAGATGTATCGAAAATGAGATTTTAATGTATCTTAGGAGAAATAATAAGACTAGATTGGAAGTATCTATTGATGAGCCGTTAAATGTGGACTGGGATGGAAATGAGCTACTGCTTTCCGATATTTTAGGAACAGAAGAGGATATTATATATCGGGATATTGAAACCGAGGTAGAAAAAGGATTGCTAAAAAGAGCAGTAGAAAAACTTTCACCGAGGGAGAAAACAATCGTAGAATTGCGATTCGGTTTAAACCATCCCACCGGAGAAGAGCTGACACAGAAAGAAGTGGCAGACCTTCTTGGTATTTCCCAATCGTATATTTCCAGGTTAGAAAAAAAGATCATGAAACGGCTAAGAAAAGAGATTGTAAAGTTTGAATAGCCGTAACCAGTATGGTATAATGTACATATAGCAATGAGCCGTGCCAAAAAAGGAAAAGACAAATCGGCTGCTAGCAGACGAATTTGGATATTACTTTTTTGATAGGGCGAAAGCCCGTGAGCGAGAGGAAACGAAGCGGAATCGAGCGGGCACGGCGAAAAAGCCGTGAAGAGGAAAGGCGAAAGCCCGTGAGCGAGAGGAAGCGAAGCGGAATCGAGCGGGCACGGCGAGAAAGCCGTGAAGAGGAAAGGCGAAAGCCCGTGAGCGAGAGGAAGCGAAGCGGAATCGAGCGGGCACGGCGAGAAAGCCGTGAAGAGGAAAGGCGAAAGCCCGTGAGCGAGAAGAAGCCAAGCGGAATCGAGCGGGCACGAACATAATGGATTGGAGATGGTAGTATGAGGCTGGAATTTTTGGGGGCAGCTCATGAGGTAACCGGAAGTTGTCATTATTTACAAGTGGGAGATACAACACTGTTAGTAGACTGTGGAATGGAACAGGGTGCAGACATTTATGTGAATCAGGATATTCCCGTAAATGCAGCAGAAATTGATTGTGTGTTAGTAACACATGCTCATATCGATCATTCAGGTTTGTTACCTTTGTTATATAGTCGTGGATTCAGAGGTAAAATATATGCGACTACGGCAACCACAGAGTTGTGTAATATTATGTTAAAGGATTCTGCACATATTCAAATGTTTGAAGCAGAGTGGCGAAATCGTAAGGCAAAACGTGCAGGAAAACCATTAGTAGAGCCAATGTATGATATGGACGATGCTATGGGAGTATTGGAACACTTTATTCCTTGTACCTATGAGGAAAAAATCAAAATCTCAGAAAACATTACCATTCGTTTTATTGATGTAGGACATTTATTAGGTTCTTCCAGTATTGAGGTTTGGGCACAAGAGGATGGAAAAGAAATAAAGTTAGTATTTTCCGGAGATATTGGTCATGGAAACAAACCATTGATTCGAGATCCACAGTACATAAAAGAAGCAGATTATGTTATCATGGAATCCACTTATGGAGACCGTGTACATCAGAATCCACCGGATTATGCAAAAGAGTTAGCACGGGTATGTCGTGAAACTTTTCAGCGAGGCGGTAATCTGGTGATTCCAGCCTTTTCGGTAGGAAGAACACAGGAAATGCTGTACTTTATGCGAAAAATAAAGACAGAAAATTTATTGCCGGAATATCAGGATTTTGAAGTGTATATTGATAGTCCGTTGGCAGTAGAGGCTACTAATATTTTCCACAAGAGTGTAGAAGAATGTTTTGATGAAGAAGCAAGAGAATTAGTAGGAAAGGGTATTAACCCAATCGGATTTCCTGGACTTAAAACAGCAATTACCAGTGATGAATCGAAAATGATTAACTTTATTAATAAGCCCATTGTAATTATTTCCGCATCCGGTATGTGTGAAGCAGGAAGAATACGACATCATTTAAAACATAATTTGTGGAGAGAAGATTCTACTATTTTGTTTGTAGGATATCAGGTCCCGGGAACCTTGGGAAATCACCTGTTAAGTGGAGCAAAAGAGGTAAAACTTTTTGGAGAAACCATTGAGGTGCGCGCCCATATTGAAAACCTTGCAGGAATTAGCGGACACGCAGATCAGCCACATTTATTAAAGTGGATAGAAGCATTTGAAAAAAAGCCGCAGAGAGTATTTGTTGTACATGGTGATGACAAGGTATGCGACCATTTTGCACAACTGGTAGAACAGGATACCGGAATTCCGTCCATAGCACCTTATAGCGGAGACATTTACGATTTGCTTACCAATGAATGTATTGCGCAGGGCAGCCGTGAGATGACGCAGAAGAAAAAGAAAGATACTCGTATGGTTTCTAATGTGTTCGCACGACTGGTTGCAGCAGGCGAGCGGCTTATGGCTGTAATTCGTAAATGTGAAGGCAGACCAAATAAAGAATTAGGCAAGTTTGCAGATCAGATTAATTCCCTCTGTGATAAGTGGGAGGAATAGAAAGATAATTTCGCATATTTTTTAAGGCGGATTTTTCCAATCTGCTGACTTGAGCTTGGGAGATGTGGATTTCTTCAGCGACTTCCATTTGTGTTTTTCCTTCGAAAAAGCGGAGTTTAATGATATAGTTTTCCCGTTCATTTAACCGCTTCATGGCATCGCTTAAAGAAAGCTCTTCTACCCAAGCTTCTTCCTTGTTCTTTTTGTCACTAATTTGATCCATAACATAAAGGGTATCGCCACCGTCAGTGTAAATGGGATCATATAGACTTAAAGGGCTTTGAATGGCATCCAAAGCAAAGACAATATCCTCTTTTGGAATTTCCAATGCTTTTGCAATGTCTTCTAAGGTTGGCTCATGAGAGAGCTCCTTGGATAATAGTTCACGGGTATGAATTACCTTGTATGCAGTATCCCTTAAAGAGCGACTGACACGAATGGAATTATTGTCCCGTAAATAACGGCGTATTTCGCCAATAATCATAGGAACTGCATAGGTGGAAAATTTTACCCCCATGTCAGGGTTGAAATTATCAATGGATTTGATAAGTCCGATACATCCGATTTGAAATAAATCGTCAACATTTTCATTACTATTAGAAAAGCGTTTGATAACGCTTAGGACAAGTCTTAAATTACCTTTGATATATTCTTCACGCGCTTGCATGTCACCAGCTTTAATTCTGGTAAAAAGTGCATTTTTTTCTTCTTCTTTTAATATAGGAAGCCGAGAAGTATTGACTCCGCATATTTCTACTTTGTATACGGCCATGGTGTTACCTCCAGGGATTTTTATATTAAAAGAATGCACGGAATTTGATACTTTTATTCATATAAAATTTGTGATAAAATAAAATTAGTAAAAAGATTTCCAAACTGAGGGTATTTGGAGGAATGATAATATGAAAGATGCGATTGATAAAAGAAATGAAAAAGAGAAAATAGCGAGAAGCATCATAAAACGCTGGAATGTTATTTATATAACAAAGGAAGAGTTAGAGAAGAGACGCCAGGAAGAAGAGCGCATGAAACAAAATCAGGAAGAATGTGAAAAGGCAGATGAGATTTTAAAGCGCTTAGAAAACGAGGCGAAAGAAGACGAGTGTAAAAAAGCAGAGGAAATGCAGGCAATTTTGGCGCAGCAGGAAATAGAAGGTCATAAAAATGCAGATACCTATGGAACAACTCCGATGGATGGGGTTACCCAGGAGAAAGTAGAGGCAATCTTAAATGATAAAGAACGTATGTTACAGCAAATTATTCAAGATACCGAAATGGCTTCAGCGCAGCAAGAAATGGAAGAAAACGTGGGAGAGGAACTTACAGAGGATAACACCACAGCAGAAGAGAAAGATGCAGAAGAAGTTTCGGAAGTTGTGGAAGAGTCTGAGGAAGAGGGTGCATCTGCATGAAAGAGCCAGAAGAAAAAGATAAAAAAGAAATAGAAGAAACAAAAAAGACTGCCCCAAAGCAGCCTTTGAGTGAAACATGGTCACAAGATGCACAGGATGAACTTCAGGAGTTTATTGAACTTCAGGGAATTTATATCAGACAATAAGATCCTTCGGAGATATGCCAAACATTTTGCGAAAAGCACGCAAAAAAGTAGAATAATCAAAAAAACCACATTGGGAGGCAGCCTTTAAAACAGGTGTGCCTCCTTTTATCATGTCTGATGCACAGATAAGTCGTTTCTGTTGTATATAATTGTGAAGTGTATATCCGGTTTCTTCCTTAAATTTGTGCATAAGGTAATATTTGCTAAGGAAAAATTTCTCAGAAAGAGCCTCGTTGGATAAATCTTCATCCAGATGCAGGTTAATATATTTTAAAATGTCAGCAATTTGCTTGTCGTACTTGGAAGCAGATTGATTTTCTTCGTATTGTTCCGGAGTGAAAACCTGATTTAAGTACACCATAAGTTGCAAAAAGTATGTCTGGCTTAGAACTTCATGCCCAAATTCTTCACTGGTAAGAGAATCCTCAAGAGAGTGGATTAGCGTTTGAATTTTTGTCTGTAAGGTAGCATTTAAACGGATAAGATTAAAACGCTTTTCATTTGCGGTAGCAAAGCAGGCAGAAAGGTCGCACGGACGGTCTTTCTGTGATTTAATAAAGTCATTTTGCAACCAAATGATAATGCGTTCATAAGTGGTGCCCGGATCAATGACAGCCTTATGAATATCATGATGATTTACCAAAAGAATATCCCAAGGCTTTAGATAGTAAGCCTTTCCTTCTACCAGGTAGGTAACATTTCCAGAAAGAAAAATAATAATCTTATTAAAATTGTGGTAATGGAATTCAAATTCCGGTGTTTTTTTATCCTTTAAATGAAAAAGGCGAAAGTTTTGATGTAAGTATCCGCTTTCCTTTTTGGAAGAAAGTTCTGTATGTTCATTCATAATAATATCCTCTGCAAAATATAATTCATTACGCAAATATCATACCGCACTTTTTGCAACGTTTCAAGCAATTTATTCGCTATTATTTGCAAAAAGATACGATATAATAGAATTATAAATACGTTACGCGGCAGGTACGGTGAGACCTGGGAAGGGAGAATATATGGATACAATTACAATGAAAAAATATCACGGATTAGGAAACGATTACTTGGTACTGGACCCAAATAAAAACGAGATAAAGTTACAAAAGAGAAATGTGGAAATGCTTTGCAGAAGAAACTTTGGTGTAGGTGCAGACGGCATTTTATATGGACCATTTCAAGAAGATGGAAAGCTTCGGGTTCAGATATTTAATCCGGATGGTTCAGAGGCAGAGCGTAGTGGAAATGGTGTGCGTATTTTTGCAAAATATCTGCTGGATGAAGGATATGTAAAAGAAAAGAAATTTACATTAAATACATTGGCTGGAGACGTAGAAATTGAGTTTTTAGACGAAGACGGAAGTACTATGCGGGTAAATATGGGAAAACCGGTATATGCAGGAGCAGAACTGCCCTTGGTAGGATTAGAAGGAGAAATCGTAAATGCACACTTGCGTTTCCACGATAATGATTACAATACAACCTGCTTATCGGTGGGAAATCCAAACTGTGTTATTATGATGGAGGAGATTACGCCACAGAAAGCAAAAGATTTAGGACCTTATGTAGAAGGAGCTTCTTATTTCCCGAATCGAACGAATATGCAGATATGTAAAGTAATGGATAGAGAAAATATTGCTATCGAAATATACGAGCGTGGAGCCGGCTATACTCTTGCGTCAGGTACAGGAGCATGTGCCGCAGCAGCCGCAGCAAAACGTATGGGATTAGTAGACGATAAAGTAACTGTTCATATGCAAGGTGGCAATCTTATCGTAGAATTTGATAAAGAAGGAAATATCTTTATGACAGGAACAGTGGGAACGGTAGGAACCTTTACCTTGGCAGAGAATTTTTTTGCATAGGATGTTACTAATTGAAAAAGTGGATATTGGCAAGAAAAAAAGCGGATATTGGCAAGAAAAAAAGTGGATATTCAGAATCCGAAAGTGGACATTGAAAGTGAAAAGCTGAAAAAAGAGGGTGACAAGTTCCCCTCTTTTTGTTATGATTAAAAGTAAAGTGTTCTGAAGAATTCAGAAAGTATGTGAAAGAAAAGAGGACAGACCATGAAAAAAATGTTGGACTTAATCAGTGCTGAAGTAACGAAGGCATTTGAAGATAATGGATATGATGCAAAGTACGGAAAAGTAACATTGTCAAATCGTCCGGATTTGTGTGAATATCAGTGTAATGGAGCCATGGCAGCAGCAAAGGAATATAAATGTGCTCCATTTATGATTTCAGATAAAATTGCAGAGAGTTTGAAGGAAAATCCAATGTTTTCCTCAGTAGAATCAGTAAAACCGGGATTTTTGAATATGAAGTTAAATGAATCCTATTTAGCAGATTATATTGGAAATATGGAGGCAGACAAGGAACGTCTTGGATGCGAGAAAGCAAAGAATCCAAAGACAATTATGATTGATTACGGCGGACCAAATGTGGCAAAGCCACTTCATGTAGGACACTTACGTTCTGCAATCATCGGAGAAAGTGTAAAACGTATCGGTAAGTTTATGGGACATCGTATGATTGGTGATGTACATTTGGGAGACTGGGGTCTTCAGATGGGACTTATTATTACTGAGCTTAAGGAACGTAAACCGGAGCTTGTATATTTTGATGAAAATTATGATGGAGAATATCCAAAAGAACCACCATTTACCATTTCAGAATTAGAAGAGATATACCCAACTGCCAGTGGGAAGTCCAAACAGGATGCGGCATATAAAGAAGCAGCAATGCAGGCAACTTATGAACTTCAGCATGGAAGAAGAGGATACAATGCACTTTTAAAACATATCTTAGATGTGTCTGTAAATGACTTAAAGCGCAATTACAAGAACCTTAATGTATCTTTTGACCTGTGGAAAGGTGAGTCCGATGCACAGCCGTATATCCCGGATATGGTACAGAAGATGAAGGATGACGGATATGCATACATAAGCGAAGGTGCATTGGTAGTAGATGTAAAAGAAGATACCGATACCAAAGAGATTCCACCATGTATGATTTTAAAATCAGATGGAGCTTCTTTATACAATACAACCGACCTTGCGACGATTGTATGGCGTATGAAGGACTACAATCCGGATGAGTTGATTTATGTAGTAGACAAGCGTCAGGAATTGTATTTTACACAGGTATTCCGTTGTGCAAGAAAGACCGGCTTAGTGAAACCGGAAACGAAATTGAAGTTTTTAGGCTTTGGTACTATGAACGGCAAGGATGGAAAGCCATTTAAGACCCGTGAAGGTGGTGTCATGCGTCTGGAGTATTTGGTTTCTTCCATTAATGAAGAAATGTATAAAAAGATTGCAGAAAACCATACCGTAGACGAAGCAGAAGGAAAAGAGACAGCAAAAGTAGTTGCTTTAGCTGCAATTAAGTATGGGGATTTATCCAATCAGGCTTCTAAGGACTATGTATTTGATATTGAAAGATTTACTTCTTTTGAAGGAAATACAGGACCATATATTTTGTATACAATTGTTCGTATCAAATCTATTTTGAAAAAATATCAGGCAGAAAAGACAATGCCAGAGGATGCTAAGATTCTTCCGGCACATTCAGAAAGTGAAAAGGCACTGATGTTAGAGTTAAGCAAATTCAATGCAGCTATGGAAACAGCATTTGAAGAAACAGCACCACATAAGATATGTGCTTATATCTATGACCTTGCAAATGCATTTAATCATTTTTACCATGAAACAAAAATTATGGCAGAAGAAGATGCAATGGTACAGGCAGGTTACATTAAGTTGTTAGAATTAACAAGAAGTGTACTAGAAACATGCATTGATGTGTTAGGATTCGAAGCACCAGAGAGAATGTAAGAAAAAGATATGAAAGATTTAACAAAGGGAAGACCGGAAAAGTTGCTGCTATCTTTTTCACTTCCCATTTTTTTCGGAAATTTATTACAGTTAACCTACAGTCTGGTTGATACCAGAATTGTAGGTTCCTATTTGGGAAAACATGCATTAGCAGCCGTAGGGGCAACCAGTACAATGAGTGGTCTGTTAATTGGATTTTTGATGGGACTGGCTAACGGATTTGCCATTATTCAGGCACAATGCTTCGGAGCCAAGGATATGAGGCGGTTAAGAAAATCTTTAGCGGCATCATTTGTACTAGGTGGTGGAATTACCTTAGTACTTACCGTTTTGGGACTTGTTTTCCTAAATCCCATTCTTCGTTTTTTAAATATTTCAGAACAGTTAATGGGAACCGCCAGAGAGTATATTTTCATTATTATGGCAGGAATGATTGTGACATTACTGTATGATGTATGTGCAGCAGTAATGCGTGCGATAGGAGATACCATTACGCCACTTATTATTTTGGCAATATCGGTAGTGCTGAATATCGTAGGCGATATGTTTTTTATCTGTGTGTTAAAGACAGGAGTGCGAGGAGCAGCAATCGCTACAGTATTGGCGCAGTTAATAGCATTGATAGTATGCATAATTTTCATGCTAAAGAAATACGATATACTTCGTTTGCAACGAGAAGATTTTACATTCATGGAAAAAAATATGATTGGAGAAATGTTAAATTCCGGTCTATCCATGGGCTTTATGAGTTCCCTGGTAAATATCGGTTCTCTTTCCTTGCAGACAGCAATCAATAAGCTGGGAGAAGATATTATTGTAGCTCATACGGCAGCAAGAAAAATATCAGAGATATTTATGATTATGTTTAGTGTATTTGGGCAGGCAATGGCTACTTATTGTGGTCAGAATCTTGGCGCAGGCGAGATAGGAAGAATTAAGAAAGGGATTAAGGTTGCCATTGTCTATACATGCATTTGGTGTACCTTTACGATTATCGCAAGTTATACCATTGGTTCCTGGCTGGTTCACTTGGTAACCGGAAGTAAAAATACCGTAATTATAGAAAATGCAACCAATTATTTGAAGTTTGATACACTGTTTTATTATGTAACAGCATTTATCTGTATTATACGAAATGCGTTACAGGGAATCGGAGATCATATTACACCGTTAGTATCCAGTTCCTTGGAAATGATAGGAAAAATTGTATTGGCATGGCTTTTAGTGCCATGTTTAGGATATACCGGAGTCATTCTTTCAGAACCAATCGTATGGTTTATTATGGTGATTCCGTTAATAGTACAGATTTTGCGAACACCGGTATTGAAAGTAAAAGAAGGATAAGCAATGTTTAAAGCAAAAAACAAAGAAACAAAAAAATATGAAATGGATATGTGTAGTGGTTCCATTTTAAAGAAAATGCTACTATTTACAGTACCTCTTATGTGTTCCAGTATTTTGCAGTTATTATTCAACGCAGCAGATGTGATAGTAGTTGGAAGCTTTGTAGGCGATAATGCTTTGGCGGCAGTAGGTTCCAATACAGCATTGATTAATCTACTTACAAACTTTTTCCTTGGGTTTTCCATTGGGGCAAATGTTTTAGTTGCACGTTTTTATGGAGCAAAACAGGAAAAAGAATTGAAAGAGACAGTGCATACTGCTATTATGGTTAGCATATATAGTGGTATTGCTCTGACGTTAATCGGATGCATTGGTGCAAAGCAGATTTTAATCTGGATGAAAACACCAAAGGATGTGCTTCCGTTAGCGACTTTGTATCTTAGAATTTACTTTATCGGAATGACAGCAACAATGCTTTATAATTTCGGAAGTGCGATTTTAAGAGCGGTGGGAGATACCAGACGACCACTATATTATTTGACAGCAGCAGGGATTATCAATGTGGCACTGAATCTTTTATTTGTCATTGTTTTAAAGATGTCAGTGGCAGGAGTAGCACTTGCAACGGTAATTTCCGAGTGTATTTCGGCGTTTTTGGTTATTCGTTGTATGCGAAGAAGCGAAGGTGGTATTCGTCTGGAATGGAAGAGCTTACGGATTTACCCACAGAAGTTTTTGAAAATATTGCAGATAGGGTTGCCGGCAAGTTTTCAGGGAATCATTTTTTCCATATCCAATGTAATTATTCAGGCATCGGTAAATTCCTTCGGAGCAACCGTAGTGGCAGGAAATTCAGCGGCGGCAAATATTGAAGGATTCGTATATGTATCTATGAATGCGTTCCATCAGGCAGCCATTTCCTTTACCAGCCAAAACATAGGAGCGGCAAAATATGAACGAGTCAATAAAATCCTATATACAGCGGAGCTTTGTGTTATTGTAGTAGGAATTGTACTTGGAAATATGGCAGTATTTTTCGGACATCCATTACTTGGAATGTATACTTCCAGCGAGGCTGTTATGGAGGCTGGAATGAAGCGAATGGGTGTGATTGCCAGAACTTATGCCTTATGTGGAATGATGGATGTTATGGTAGGCTCACTACGAGGATTGGGATATTCCGTTATGCCGATGCTGGTATCGTTGGTAGGAGCCTGTGGATTAAGGCTGTTGTGGATTTTCACCTTTTTCCAGCACGCTCCATTTCACACAACAACGTCTTTGTATTTAACCTATCCGGCTAGCTGGATTATTACTTTTTCAGCACATGTAATATGCTTTATGATTGTAAGAAAAAAATTAGCAAAAAGATGGGGAAAATAACGAAAAGAAAGAGTCCGAGCAAACTCTTTATTCTAAGATATAGATTATTCTAATACAAGTAAAAGTGCCATTTTGAATTTTCCATTTGCAGTAACACTATGAAGACCATTTTTCTCAAAGCGGAAACACTCACCGGCTTTTAATTCATAATCGGTATCTTCATATCCGATAGTTGCGTTTCCTTCCAATGCAAAGACAATAGCATTGGAAGGAAACGGTGAGGAGTAAGCCCGGTGCCTTCATCAAATGCCATAAGCACATACTTCATAGTAGGGTTACTTAATACATCCATGTTAGCAATGCTACCTTCTTCATAATACACCAGTCCTTCTGATATTTGCATTCCACATAAAGTTTTCGGTGGTACAACCAGTGCCATATCTGGTTTTAGAAAGACTTCTTTTTGGTTTTCTCCAATAATAAATATTCCTTGTCCGGCAGCACCTATATACATAGTCATTCGGTCATAGCTTTCTTGACTGATAGATGTATCTTTTCCCATGGAAAAATAAGTTATTTTGGGTATACATTGTCTCTTATTAACGGAAAATATAATAAATGTAATAACTAATGCGCCGGAGCAAAAGGTTCAGGTGGAATGTTGTGTTCACCAATCATTTTTTCCATCCAAATCATATCATACCAGCGATTCAGCTTAAAACCGCAATTATGAAAATGTCCGATTGTGGTAAATCCCAAAGCTTTATGAAAAGCAATACTGCCAGGATTCGGATAAGCAATGCAGGCATTTAGATTTAATACATGCTGTTGTACCAGTTGTTTTTCCAGTTCCGCATAGAGTAATTTTCCCACACCTCGACCATGAAAATCCTGTTGTATGTAAATAGAAGTTTCTGCACACCAGACGTAAGCCGCCCGTGGATGAAAAGAAGAAGCATATGCATATCCCACAGGTGCGTTCTGATATTCAGCCACTAAGTATGGATATTTTTCGAGTGTCTGGGTAATACGCTTTGTAAATTCTTCGACAGAAGGAACTTCATATTCAAATGTAATGGCAGTGTCTGTTACATAAGGCGCATAAATTGTAAGAAGAGCAGCTGCGTCTTCAGGAATTGCTCTTCTTATGGTAATGGTATCTGTGTACATAAGTTAGCCTTTCTTTTGAAAAAGATTCGTATCTCCGTCTGTTGTATAGATGTGGTGCGACCAAAGAGTCACCACTCCGGTATAAATAATACCAATGGCTTCTGTTGCAATGAGTGGTAAGACATCCATCTGGTAAAGTCCTGCAAAAATATCCAGTCCGGTATGAAGAAGAATTGCCACAGGAAAAAGCCATTTTTTCTCCGGTTTTTGAACGGCATAGTAAACAATTACAGAGAGTGCAATATGGAAAATAAATGCATAAGCACGTTCTAATACCGTTAATGCACAAGTACCTACGGTCATAGAAGAAATCAAAGAGACAATGGATTGTAAAGAAGTAAGTTCGTCTCCGGTAGTAGAAGAAAGGAGAGCGTTAATACTTCCATTATGAATCATAAGAGCAATGGAAAAATATTGAATAAATCCAAAGCCTACCACAGACATAGATTCAAATCCACCGTGTCCGATACCATAAGTAATAGCTGTTTCTTTTCCGGAAGTTTTCTTCTGTAAAAAGCGAAATGCTACAAAGCGTCCGGTTTCTTCAAAAAGTCCTGCAACGAGTCCGGCATACAGGGCATATAAAATCGGTGTAGCCGTAATGATGCGGGAAACAGGGGTGTCCATATAAAGAAAGAAAATGTGCGGAAACATTTCCAAAATACGGGCAAAGATTAAAAATATGATAGCCCCTGTAAGTGCGGGCAATACTTTTGCTTTCGTTTTTACGCACCAAACAATCAGTACCAGAATAGGAACAGAAATTGTAAGAATGCCAACAGAAAGTATAGCGGATAATGTTGATGTTGACATAAAAATGTCCCCCTTTTTTTATATAAATTTAGTATAGCAGAATATTTTGTACAGGAACAGGGAAATTTATTTTATGTGACATAAAAAAGTAGAAATGAAAGGAGATTTTCCATGAATCAGTTATCAGACAAAGAATTGTCCGCATTAAATGATTTGCTTCCGGGAGAAGAACTTTTGATTAAAAAGTTTCAGATGTTGGCAGAGCATAGTACCGATGCAGAGGTAAAAGCAAAATTTACAGAAATCGCAAATGAGCACAAAGAGCATTTTCGTTCTTTGTATTCTTTGTTAGGTTAGGAGGAGAAATATGCAGCAACCACTTTATTCAGAAAAAGAAGTATTAGCGGATGCATTATCCGCAGAAAAATCAGCAACCACTTTGTATAATACGTTTTCCAATGAGTGTGTACACGAAAATGTAAGAAATGCTATTTTAGATTGCTTAGAAAAGGAACATGACATTCAGCAGGAAGTATTTAATATGATGCATGATAGAGGATTTTATCCAACCCCTTCCGCAGATACACAAAAGATGGAAGAAGCAAAGCAAAAGTATCAGCAGTGTATGCAAAGCTTTTAGAAGAAATACAAGCACGCGTCGAATGTTTAGGTGTTCGGCGCGTAAATTATATGTGTAAAAATACAGTTAAGCTACATATTGCAAACATCATAGTGTATATGATATAATTTTTTTGTGTATTTATAAACAAAACAAAAAAAAGTATGACAAAAGAGGATGAGATATGGAAAATGTGCGACCGAATGTATTAATAGTTGACGATGATGTACAGGCATTAGAAACCATGAGTTTATATTTGGCAGGGATATCGGAAGTATTTACCGCAACGGGAGGAAGACAGGCCATAGAGGTAGTACAGCAACAACATATGGATGTAATTCTTTTGGATGTAGATATGCCGGGGATGAATGGGTTTAAAACACTGGAACAGTTTCGAAAATTGAAGGAATGTATCAATGTTCCGGTAGTATTGGTAACTGGAAAAAGAGATAAAGATACTGTTATGAATTCTGTAGTGTTGGGAGTGGATGGTTACTTAGCAAAACCGGTAGATAAGGAAACCCTGCGTCAAAAAGTAATGGAGGTTTTTGAAGAAAAGAGCAGCAGAGAGAACCGTAAAACAATATTGGCAATTGATGATGATATGTCATATTTAAAGATAATCGACAGTTATTTGCATGATGATTACAATGTGATAATTATAAATTCGGCGAAATTAGCATTAAATTATTTAATAAAAAATACGCCGGATTTGATTTTGTTAGATTATCAGATGCCGCTTTATAATGGGGCAAATGTAATGAATATGATACAAAGGAATTTAGAGGGTTCCCAGATTCCGGTTATTATACTTTCGGGAGTATTGGATCGGGAAGCCTTACAGGAGTGTTATGCCTGCAAACCGGCAGCATGCCTTGTAAAACCAGTAAGCAAGGAGGTTTTGATAGAAACAATCGAAAGCTCTTTGAATGGGTAAAAGGGGGAACAGACAATGAAATATGCATTTTCATATACACTGTTTGCCAGCTGTGTCATGGCATTTTATCTGGCTGTACGCAACATTTATTATAATGGATGGAAGTATTTTGAAAATCGTGTACAGTCAGTATTTTGTATTTCCAGTGGAGTCTGGAGTCTGGGATTTTGGAGATTAATCATACAGACCAATCCGGATGTTTCACATCATTGGAGAGCAGTAGGAATGATTGGGATGTTTTCCTATCTGATTGCAGGGCAGATGTTAGTGTGTCATGTGTCGGGAATAAGAAAATCTATTCGTATTTTTATGGAGGGATTTTCTTTTTTGGGTATCATTATTTATTTTTTTATAATGCAAAGAAATCAGATTATATATAAGTTAGACCGTCAGGGAATGACATATTATTTTAAGGCAGGAGTTTGGAATAATATTTATACTGCATATACCGTAATTGTTGCATTAAATATGCTGGTGGTTATTCTTTATATGATGAGATGTGCAAAGGAAAAAAGACTGCGTGTATTGGGAAAACGGTTGCTCATGGCAGAAATTGTTATTGCATTTGGAATGTTATTAGATACAATTTTCCCTATGTTTGGAATCTATGCAATTCCCGGAAGTACGATAGGACAGTTTGTTGGAATGGTAATAATGTATTGGGCAGTAAATGTTATCAATCGTTCCAGAATAACTGTAAAAAATATGTCTGAATTCATATATTATTCGTTGCAAATTCCTATTTTAGTATATGATGTTGACAAGAAACTTGAAATATTGAATGACGCAGCATGCACACTATTTGGCGTAGATAGAGATAGTAAATGGGAATTAGAGATAGAGCATGTTTTTAATATTACAGACAAGGAAGTGTTTGATTTTGAGGGAAAAAGTAAGGATATCGACACGATATGTCAGAAGAATCAGTTAGATTGTAGTCTTACGATAAATAAAATTTACGATGATTATGGCGATTTGATTGGTTATATCATTTTTGTAACAGATTTATCAGAACGAATGAAGTATGTAAAACGCTTGGAAGAGGCAAGAAAAGAGGCAGAGTATGCAAATCAGGCAAAAAGTACATTTTTAGCTAATATGTCCCATGAGATACGAACACCAATGAATGCGATTATCGGTTTTTCAGAGTTAGTATTGAAAATGGATATCAGTGATGAAGTGCGGGAACACATCCAGGACATTAAGTGGTCGTCCCATAATCTATTGGCAATTATCAATGATATACTGGATATTTCTAAAATCGAATCCGGAAAAATGGAATTGGTGCTTGGAAAATATTATACATCCGGACTTTTGAAAGATGTTTCCTTAATTATTGCTACCCAGGCACGGGCAAAGGGATTGGACTTTCATATGAAGGTAGATTCCAATATACCCAACCGTTTGTATGGAGATAAAATAAGAATTCGTGGTGTATTAATTAACATTTTAAATAATGCAGTAAAGTACACAAAAGAAGGAAGTGTTTCTTTTGAAGTATCGGTATTATCCAGAACCGATACAAGAGTAAAGCTGGAATTTAAAGTTTCAGATACGGGAGTGGGAATACATCCGGAAGAACAGGAGCATTTATTTAAAAGTTTTGAGCAGTTAGATAAAAAGGTGCATTATGGAGTGGAAGGTTCAGGATTGGGGCTTTCCATTGCAAATGGGTATGTACAGTTAATGGGAGGAAAAATCGAAGTAGCCAGTGAGTATGGAAAAGGTTCGGTATTTACGGTTGTTTTAGAACAGGAAATAGTAGATGCTTCACCAATGGATGAGTCCTATTCCCATGAAGAGGAGAAACAAAACGGCAGTACTCTTGGGGTTATGCAAATATCAGATGTACAGGTCTTGGTAGTAGATGATAATTTTGTAAATCTACGAGTAGCAAGTGGAATTATGAAGTCATATGGCTTGCGTGTAGATACGGTGTCAAGTGGAATGGAAGCAATTGAGTTGTGTAAGGAAAATCAGTATCAGCTTATTTTTATGGATCAAATGATGCCTGAGATGAATGGAGTAGAGTCCATGGAAGAAATACGCAAAATAAGTCCCTATTATGCAAAAGGTGGAGTGTGCAAGGTAATTGTACTTACTGCGGATGCAATCAGCGGAGCACGAAGAGAATTAATGGAGCAGGGTTTTGATGAGTATTTGGGTAAACCAATCAATCTAAAGCAAATGGAGCGTTTATTTGTGAAATTTTTACCAAAGGAAAAGATAACGATACAGCAGGCAGCGGTAAAAGAAACAGACAAAGAGCGTGAAGGAGGAGAGAAAAAAGAAATAGCTTATTTGGAAAATGCACTGGAAGGGGTGGAAGTTCAAACAGGAATTAACAATTGTGGTGGAAGCTTGGAAGATTATCTTAAGGTGTTAAAGATTGCCTGGGACTATGGAGAAAGGCAGCTAGAGGAGCTGAAAATCTTGCAAAAGCAACAAAATTATGAAGATTATACTATTAAGGTACATTCTATGAAAAGTACGGCAATGAATATGGGAGCGATAGAACTTTCTGATAAGGCAAAAGCACAGGAAATGGCGGGAAGAAAAGGAGATTATGCATATATTGATGAGCATGTAGAAGCCTTTATTCAAGAATACCAGGCATTGTTGAAAAAGATAGAAGAAGTATTGAAAAAGTATGATTTGCTTGAAAATATGGAAGAGACAGAACAGATGTTGCAGGAAGATATGATTTTTCAGGTTTTAAGAAATATAGAAAATCATATTGAGAACTTTGCTTTTTCGCAGATATTTGAAATCTTAGAGGAAGTAAAGAAGTGTAAGATGTCGGAGAAATATAAAAAGGTATTTGAACAGATTAAGGTATGGATGGATGACCTGCAAGTAGAAAAAATCCAACAATTAATAGAAGAAATCATAAAAAAGGAATGAAAGACTTATGAAAAACGAAACAATGATGCAGTATTTTGAATGGTATTTGCCAGAAGATGCACAGCATTGGAAAAGATGCAAAGAAGCAGCACCGGAGCTTGCGGAACATGGTATTACATTTGCCTGGCTTCCACCTGCGTATAAAGGTGCTGCAGGAATTCAAGATGTGGGATATGGAGTATATGATACTTATGATTTAGGAGAGTTTGACCAGAAAGGAACCATTCCTACCAAGTATGGAACAAAAGAAGAGTACATAGCAGCAATAAAGGCAATGCAGGAACAGGGAATAAAAGTTTTTGGAGATATTGTTCTAAATCACCGCATGGGAGCAGACGAGCAGGAAAAAGTCATAGCAACTAAGGAAAACTGGGGCAATCGTTTTCAGGATATCAGTGGAGAGGAAGAAGTAGAAGTATGGACAAAATTTACCTTTCCGGGAAGAAAGGGAAAGTATTCTGATTTTCAGTGGAATTGGACACATTTTGACGGAACAGACTGGGATGAAGAACGAAAAGAAAAGGCATTGTTGCGTTTTCGGGGAAAAGAGTGGGATTCCGGCGTAGACAGTGAAAATGGAAATTACGATTACCTGATGGGAGACGACTTGGATATGGGAAATCCTGAGGTAATGAAGGAGTTGGAAAAATGGGGCAAATGGTACCTGGATACTACCGGAATTGATGGAATGCGTCTGGATGCAGTAAAGCATATCAATTTTGAATTTTTTAATCAGTGGCTTGGTAAAATGCGAGAATATAAGGGAACAGATTTTTTTGCAGTAGGAGAATATTGGAGTCCGGACAATAATAAGCTTATGAATTATCTCAACGAAACAGGAAAATGTATGCAATTATTTGATGTACCACTTCACTTTAAGTTTTTCGATGCATCTCATGGTGGAGGAAATTATGATATGCGCGGACTTCTGCAAAATACACTGATGCAGACAGGTAGTTGGCATGCCGTCACCTTTGTAGACAATCATGATACACAGCCGGGACAGGCATTGCAGTCTTTTGTTATGGAGTGGTTTAAACCATTGGCATATGGAATTATATTGTTGCAGGAGGCAGGGATCCCGTGCGTATTTTATGGAGATTATTATGGAATTCCCCATGATAATATATCCCCCGTACCTGGATTAAAAACACTTTTAAAATTACGAAAAGATTATGCATATGGTCCACAACATAGTTACTACGATCATCCGGATGTAGTTGGATTTACAAGAGAAGGGATGCCGGAAAAAGAAAACTCCGGTCTTGCACTTTTAATATCAGACGGACCGGGAGGGAGTAAGCAAATGTATGTAGGAAAGCAGTTTGCAGGCAAGACATTCCGGGATGCAATGGAAAAATGTCCGGAAAAAATAACCATTGGAGAGGACGGATGTGGAACGTTTCGTGTGGAAGGTGGTTCCATTTCTGTATGGATTTTAGAAGAATAGACTTGTATTCGTAAGCCTGATGGTCTATAATAGCCATATCCCCCATGGGGGGATATGGCTATTATAAAAGAGGAGGCAGAAGAATGAAGTTAAGAGATAAGAAAAGTCAGGCGATTGGTTTTGCAGTTCTTGCAGCAGCATTATATGCTATTAATGCGCCTGTATCAAAGTTATTATTAAGTAAAGTTTCCGCCACCATGATGGCGGCTTTTTTATATTTAGGAGCAGGAATCGGATTATCTTTGCTTCAAATAATACAAAAAGGAACACATAAAGAAGTAAAAGAAAAACCATTAACCAGAAGAGAGTTGCCCTATACTATAGGAATGATAGTATTAGATATTGCAGCACCATTGTTTCTTATGGCAGGACTTACCATGACAACGGCAGCCAATGCATCTTTACTTAATAATTTTGAAATCGTAGCAACCTCTGTGATTGCATTAGCGGTTTTTCATGAGGCAATCTCAAAGCGTCTTTGGATTGCCATAGGATTGGTAACAGTAGCAAGTTTGATATTATCTTTTGAAGATATTAGTAGTTTATCTTTTTCCATGGGTTCAGTATTCGTGTTGCTGGCATGTGTTTGCTGGGGATTTGAAAACAACTGCACCCGAATGCTTTCGGAAAAGAGTCCCATTGAGATTGTCATTATCAAGGGATTTTGTTCCGGAATGGGTTCATTTGTAATTGCACTGATTATGCGAGAACCCATACCAAAGCTTATTTATATTTTAGGTGCGTTATTGCTGGGATTTGTAGCATACGGATTGAGTATTTTTTTCTACATATATGCACAAAGATATTTAGGGGCGGCAAAGACCAGTGCGTACTATGCCATTTCTCCCTTTATCGGGGTGGCAGTTTCCTTTGTAATATTCCGACAGACACCAACCATATGGTTTTTGATAGCACTGGTGATTATGATGATAGGAACGTATTTTGCTTCTACGGATGGGGAAATATAAAAAGGGAAAGATAAAAAGATAAAAGATAAAAAGATAAAAAAGTACTTGACTTGGAGTAAACTCTAAGGATTACAATAGAACCAGTTCCGAAAAGAGGAGGTGGGTGTTAGAGATGACAATCAAGGAAGTAAGTGAAAAATATAATATTTCCCAGGACACGTTGCGTTACTATGAGCGGGTTGGAATGATTCCACCTGTAACAAGAACCGGTGGAAGGATTCGAGACTATCAGGAAACAGATCTGAGTTGGGTAGAACTGGCAATCTGTATGCGAAGTGCAGGGCTTCCGGTTGAAGCTATGATTGAGTATGTCAGATTATATCAGGAAGGAGATCAGACCATTCCTGCAAGATTGCAGCTTTTGGTAGATCAAAGAGAAGCATTGCTAGAACAGAAAAGACAGATTGATACAACCTTAGAACGCCTGAATTATAAGATTTCAAGATATGAAAAAGCGATAGAAACCGGAAAACTCACATGGGAAAAAGATGCATGTAAATAATAGAAAGGAAGAAAAAATGTATTTAGAAAAGATTAATCAACCAGCAGATGTAAGAAGTTTAAATAAAGAGCAGTTAGAAGCATTAGCAGCAGAAATGCGAACAGCATTATTAAATAAACTCAGTAAACACGGCGGTCATTTTGGACCAAACTTTGGAATGGTAGAAGCAATCATTGCGTTACATTATGTATTTGATTCTCCAAAAGATAAAATGGTATATGATGTATCTCACCAGAGTTATTGTCATAAAATGCTCACAGGCAGAAAAGATGCATTTCTTTATGAAGAAAAATATGATGATGTGTCCGGTTACAGTAATCCGGAGGAAAGCGAGCATGACTTTTTTAACATTGGTCATACCTCTACTTCTGTAAGTCTTGCATGTGGATTGGCAAAGGCAAGAGACTTAAAAGGGGAAAAAGAAAATATTATTGCCATTATTGGTGACGGTTCTTTAAGCGGAGGAGAAGCCTTAGAAGGATTGGATTTTGCACCGGAACTTAAGAGTAATATGATTATTGTTGTAAATGACAACGATATGTCTATTGCAGAAAATCACGGTGGAATGTACCAGAACTTAAAATTACTTCGTGATACCGAAGGAAAGGCAGAATGCAACCTGTTTAAAGCCATGGGATTGGATTATCTTTTTGTGAAAGAAGGAAATGATGTAGAAAAACTAATAGAAGCTTTTCAGAAGGTAAAAGACATCAATCATCCGATTGTAGTGCACATTTGTACCCAAAAGGGAAAAGGATATGCGTTAGCAGAAGAGCATAAAGAACAGTGGCATTGGTGTATGCCATTTGATAAAGAAACAGGAAAATCAACCGTTTCCTTTGATGGGGAAGATTATGGAAGCATGACCGCAGAGTTTCTTATGAAAAAAATGAAAGAAGATAAAACTCTGGTTGGAATTACCTCCGCAACACCAACTGTATTTGGATTTACCGAAGATAAGAGAAAAGAAGCTGGAAGCCAGTTTGTAGATGTGGGAATTGCAGAAGAACATGCCGTTGGATTAGCGTCAGGTATTGCAGCAAATGGTGGCAATCCGGTGTATGGTGTATACAGTACCTTTATTCAAAGAACATATGACCAGTTATCACAGGACTTGTGTATCAATAACAATCCGGCAACTATTCTTGTATTTGCAGCATCTGTATATGGAATGAATGATGTAACACATCTTGGAATTTACGATATACCAATGATGTCCAATATTCCAAATCTGGTATATTTAGCACCAACTACCAAGGAAGAATATCTGGCAATGGTAGAGTGGAGCATTTCCCAAAAAGAGCATCCGGTAGCAATTCGTGTACCGGGTGGAGCCGTGATATCCAATGGAAAAACAGTGACCAAGGATTTTGGAAAGCTTAATCAATATGAAGTGACACAAAAGGGAAGTAAAGTAGCAATCTTGGCATTGGGTACATTCTATTCACTGGGACAGGAAGTTGCCAAGGAGATTGCAAAAGAAACAGGAGTGCAGCCAACACTCATCAACCCAATGTATATCACGGGAACAGACGATAAATTATTAGAAGAATTAAAAGCAGAACATCAGGTAGTGATTACCTTAGAAGATGGTGTGTTAGATGGAGGATTTGGTGAAAAAATTTCCAGATTCTATGGTGCTTCTGATATGAAGGTTTTAAACTACGGACTGAAAAAAGAATTTATAGACAGATATGATGTAAATGAAGTATTAAAAGAAAATCGTTTAACCAAAGAACAAATCGTAGAAGATGCAATGAAATTGTGTTAAACCTTGACAGAAAAGTGGGGATATATTATAGTGTAAGAAGTGAAACTGATGACTGAGAATAGTAAGTATGTGAAGAATTTCAGAGAGCTGTTGGATGGTGCAAGACAGTATTTGAAGCATATGGAATGGACTCATGAGGGCAGCCCGAATTGTAGTAGGCGTTGACGGAATCCCTGCCGTTACCGGGGAGACATATGATAGTATGTACATGGTGGCATTTAAACTCTTATCCTGTATGGATAAGAGTTTTTTTATACAATAGGAAATACCATGTCACATTATGGTAAGTTTAAGAAATATTTCGTAAAAACAGGAGGAATAGAAATGAGCAAAATTATATTGACTGGTGACAGACCTACCGGAAAACTTCATGTAGGACATTATGTAGGATCACTGAAACGAAGAGTAGAATTACAGAATTCAGGAGAATTTGATAAAGTATTTATTATGATAGCAGATGCGCAGGCATTAACGGATAACGCAGATAATCCGGAAAAGGTACGACAGAATATCGTAGAAGTTGCCTTAGATTATATGGCATGCGGTTTAGACCCGGCAAAGTCTACGTTGTTTATTCAGTCTCAAATACCGGAGTTATGTGAGCTGTCCTTTTATTATATGAATTTGGTTACTGTATCAAGATTACAGAGAAACCCTACTGTTAAATCAGAGATTCAGATGCGTAATTTTGAAGCAAGTATACCGGTTGGATTCTTTACTTATCCAATTAGTCAGGCAGCAGATATTACAGCCTTTAAAGCAACTGTTGTTCCGGCAGGTGAAGACCAGATGCCAATGGTAGAGCAGACAAGGGAAATTGTGCATAAGTTTAACTCCGTATATGGAGAAACTTTAGTTGAGCCAAAGATTTTACTACCGGATAATGATGCATGTATGCGACTTCCGGGAATTGATGGAAAGGCTAAGATGAGTAAATCTCTTGGAAACTGTATCTATCTTGCAGAAGAAGCAGATGACATTAAAAAGAAAGTTATGAGTATGTATACAGATCCAAATCACCTACGCGTAGAAGATCCGGGTTCTTTAGAGGGCAATACCGTATTTACCTATTTGGATGCATTTTGTAAAGATGAGCATTTTGAACGTTATTTGCCGGAATATGCAAATCTAGGTGAGTTAAAGGCACATTATCAGCGCGGTGGTTTAGGAGATGTAAAAGTAAAGAAATTCCTAAATAATGTATTGCAGGAAGTATTAGAGCCAATCCGTAACCGTAGAAAAGAGTTACAGAAGGACATTCCTTATGTATATGATGTATTGAAAAAGGGCAGTGAAGAAGCAGAAAAGGTAGCAGCGCAGACCTTAGACGAAGTAAGAAATGCAATGAAAATTAATTATTTTTCTGATGAAGCATTAATTCGTGAACAGTCTGAAAAGTTTCAAGGATAAAAATTGAAAAATAGAAATATGTAAAAGAGAGAAACCAAAGAAAGGAGGTTTCTCTCTTTAAAATTAAGGCAGTTTTCTGATTCTGCTAATAGATTAGCACAAATTGTAAAAATGTGCTATAATAAATGTTCGACTTAAGGAAATGCTTTTAATAAAGAAGGCATTTATGCAAAGCTTTATAACATGCAGTTTGCCAGATGGGAGATTTATGGAGATACCATTTAAAAAAATTAAATTAGAGGATAGAGAGTTAATAGAGAAGTACTTAGAGCAGAAAACCTATCGAAGTTGTGAACTTGTCTTTGCGAATGTTTATTTGTGGAGCAGTAAATATCCGGTAGATTATGCAATAGTAGAAGATACGTTGATTTTCCGAAGTCTGGCAGAATGTGATGGTACCAGTATTACATTTCCGGCAGGTGAGAAGGAATGTATTCACAAAGCTATGGATGTTATGATACAATGGTTTTTGGAGCAAAATCTGGAAATGCATTTACATCTGGTGCAGGAACCGGAGTTTGAGTTGTTGAACCTCTGGTATCCGGGGATGTTTGAGATAACATATAACCGGGATAGTGCCGATTATGTATATGAAACAGAAAAGCTCATTACACTGGCAGGAAAGAAGTTGCATGGGAAGCGTAATCACATTAATAAGTTTAAAGAGACATATCCGGACTGGTGCTATGAACCGATTACAAGAGAAAATGTAGAAGAATGTTTTCAAATGGCATTGGAATGGAGAGAGATAAACCAGTGTGAAAAAGACGTAGAGAAGCGAGATGAGATGAGTGTCGCGCTAAATGCGTTGCGCTTACTGGAAGAACTAAAACTTTCCGGTGGTCTTATTCGAGCAGGTGGTCGTGTGGTGGCATTTGCCATAGGCGAACCATTGAATCCCGATACATTTGTGGTGCATATAGAAAAAGCGTTTTCAGATGTTCAGGGAGCGTATCCTATTATTAATCAACAATTTGCTGCACATGCAGCAAAAGATTACCTTTATGTGAACCGGGAAGAAGATACCGGTTCGGAAGGTCTTAGAAAAGCAAAATTATCATACCGTCCTGTTTTTTTAGTGGATAAAGGCATGGTTAGAAAAATACAAGGAGGAAAGTAAAATGACAAAAATTGATATTATTTCAGGTTTCTTAGGTGCAGGAAAAACAACCTTTATTAAAAAGATGTTAGAGGATGTTTTCAAGGGAGAAAAAATCGTACTGATTGAAAATGAGTTTGGAGAGGTTGGAATTGACGGAGGATTTTTAAAAGATTCCGGTATCGAAATCACAGAAATGAATTCCGGTTGTATTTGCTGTTCTTTAGTTGGAGATTTTGGAAAAAATCTTCGTGAAGTGATTGAACGTTTTCATCCGGATCGTATTTTAATTGAGCCATCCGGAGTAGGTAAATTATCTGACGTTATGAAGTCTGTAAAAGATGTAGAAGAAGAGCAGGATGTAAAATTAAACGGACGTATTACCGTAGTAAATACATTAAAAGCAACGAAACAAATGAAGGCATTTGGAGAGTTCTTTAATAACCAGATTGAATATGCAACAGTTGTGGTATTAAGCCGTACACAGAATGCAAAACCGGAACAGACAGAAGTAGTTGTAAAGGCAGTTCAGGAAAAGAATCCAGAAGCTGCAATCATTACTACTCCATGGGATGAAATTGACGGAAAACAAATTTATAAGGTAATAGAAGAAAAGAAATCCTTAGAAGAAGAACTGATGGAAGAACATCATCATGACCACGAGCATGAGCATCATCACGATCATGACCACGACCATGGAGAAGATTGTACTTGTGGATGCCATGACCATGATCACGACCACGAGCATGAACACCATCACGACCACGAGCATGAGCATCATCACGACCATGATCACGACCACGAGCATGAACACCATCACGACCATGACCACGACCATGGAGAAGATTGTACCTGTGGATGCCATGACCATGATCACGACCACGAACATCATCATCACCATCATGCAGATGATGTATTTACAAGCTGGGGGACTGAGACACCACATGTATTTAAGAAAGAAACTATTGAAAACGCATTAAAAGCCTTCTGTGAAACAGAAGATTATGGCGTGATTTTGAGAGCAAAGGGAATCGTTCCATCGGAAGATGGCACATGGATTTACTTTGACATGGTAGATGGTGAGTATGAGTTGCGTACCGGCGAACCGGATTACACCGGAAGACTTTGTGTAATTGGAACCAATGTAGAGGAAAATAAGCTGAAAGAGTTATTCGGCATTAACTAAGAGAGGTTGTGAAGAGATGGAAATACCTGTATATCTGTTTTCAGGTTTTATGGATAGTGGAAAGACATCCCTGATAAAAGAAACACTAATTGAAGAAAATTTTGGAGAAGGAGCAAAAACTCTTTTGATTGCCTGCGAAGATGGCGAAGTGGAGTATGATGAGGCAGAACTTGCAAAAGCCAATACAAAACTTGTCATGATTGAAGAGGAAGAGGAGTTTACTGAGGAAAAATTAAAAGAATTAGATAATCAGTATAAGCCGGATCAGGTATTCATTGAATACAATGGAACTTGGGAAATGGCAACATTAATGGAAATGAATCTTCCGAAGGGGTGGATGATTGTACAGGCATTGGCTACCGTAGATGCAACAACATTTGACATGTATCTTGCAAATATGCGAGCTATGATTATGGAACAAATCTTTCAGGCAGATGTGGTAATTATCAATCGTTGCGATGACAATACACCGAAGGGAAAATTCCGTCGTGCAATTAAAGTAATTAACCGAAAGGCACAGATTGCTTATGAACGTGCGGACGGAACAGTGGACAATGGTGAGATGGAAGAATTACCATATGACTTAAATCAGGATATTATAGACATTACCGATATGGATTATGGTATCTGGTACATGGATGCATTAGATGATCCAAGAAAGTACGAAGGCAAAAAAGTACGTTTCTTAGCATTGGTTTATCGTCCGGAGAAGTTGAAAAAAGGTGTATTTGTACCGGGACGTTTTGCAATGACTTGCTGTGCAGAGGATATTACCTTTGTGGGATTCAAGTGCAAATACGATAAAGCATCTGAGATTCCACACAAGTCATGGATTACCATTACAGCGGAGATGCATACAGAATTTGCTATTGAATATAAGGGTAAAGGCCCGGTATTGTATACATTAGATGTACAGCCGGCAGAGAAACCGGAAGATGAGTTAGTGTACTTTAACTAAGCGTAGATAGTGGAGGCAACTAATGAAATCCTTTGTCGGAACACTTATTAAAAGAGAACGATTAAAACATAATTATTCACAGGAGGGACTAGGCAGAGAAATCTGTGTAGTCTCTTATCTTTCTTAATTGAACAAGGTACTAAAGTAACAAGTTAGAGGTTTTTTCCATACAACACTAGTGATATTTGAAAAAGTATGTTAGAATATTCCTCTAGGATTATGCAAAAGAAAGGAAGATAGGTTGCTATGAGATATGTCATCATGGATGATGTACAACCTGGAATGATATTAGGAAGAGGCATTTATGACTTCACTGCGCGGACACTTTTATCAGAGGGAAAAGAGTTATCACAGGAATTAATTCGAAAATTAAAAGAACGAGGATATCCCGGAGTATATATTGACGATGATTGGTCAAGGGACATTCATGTAGAAGAAATTATATCCATGGAATTGCGTACAAATGCAGCAATGTCCTTGAGAGAGTTGGATATGGATGCAACAATGGATGTATCTGGAAAGATTGTAGAACAGATTTCTCAGGCAAAAGTACTTTCTTTGGATATTATGGATTTAAAATCATATGATGATTACATATATCGTCACTCAGTAAATGTTGCAGTATTATCTACCATAATTGGTATGGGAGTGGGATATGACACAGCAGAGTTAAAGGATTTGTGTTTGTCGGCTATGTGCCATGATCTTGGAAAAATTTTAATTGACCAACGAATCTTGAACAAACCGGGAAAGTTAAATGCCATGGAAAATGAAGTGGTTAGAAGACATCCACAGTTGTCCTATGACATGTTGTATGACAGATGGAATATTCCGGCAAGAGTAAAAGCAGGGGTATTGTGTCATCACGAAAATGAGGACGGAAGTGGTTATCCCAATGGTTTGCCAGGCGACAAGATACATCCATTTGCCAAAATTATTCATGTGGCAGATGTGTATGATGCTCTGTCTTCCAAACGCCCATATAAAGAAGCTTGTTCTTATTCAGAATCATTTGAATACCTGATGGGTGGTTGCGGAACATTATTTGATCAAAAAATAGTAGAGATATTTGCAAACTATGTTACCATTTATCCGAAAGGAATGATGGTAGAACTGTCCGATGGACAGCAGGCGGTAGTAATGGAAAACAATAAAAATGACCGTGTGCGTCCGAAAGTGAAGTTATTGGATGGACAAGTGTTAGACTTGCGTGATACCGCTAAAAATAGAAATATTACAATTGTAAAACAGAGTGGAACGCATGCTATGGTTGCAGATGAAATTGAAGAAAATGAAAAAGGCCGCAATCAGAAGATATATCATATTCTTGCAGTAGATGATATGGTATCAAGCCTTCAGCAAATCAAAGGAATTCTGGCAGGTAAATATAAGATTTCAATGGTAAAATCAGGACAACAAGCGTTGGAATTTTTGAAAAAGAAAAAGCCGGATTTGATTCTGATGGATGTGGCGATGCCGGATAAAAACGGAATAGAAACAGTAAAGGAAATACGAGAACGTTTTCCGGAGCATATACCGGTTATTTTTGTATCGGCATTGCATGATATACAGACTGTATTGGAGTGTAGGAATATACAGGCAGAAGATTATATATTAAAGCCATTCGAACCATCGTATTTAAAAGAGAGAATAAAAAGTGTTTTAGGAGAAGAAGATGTCTGATATGCTTGTGATTTTACAAATAATAGCAGTGGTAGTTTGCTTGAATATTATAGTTACATTATGTTTTAGAAAGCAATGTACCGAACGAGGTACATTGCTTTTAATTATGGTATCTGTATTTGCTTACAATTTAGTAGGAGCACTTACCGGAGCCATGGAAAGAAGTTATATACATGAAATATCTGACATACTTTATATGATGGCAGAAGTCTGCTTTTTCCTTGGAATGTGGAAACTGGTTGGATATTTAATAAACCGCCCATGGTCTAGAAGGCTGTTGAATATGGTGACGGTTTATTTTTCAATTCTTTTAATCATCCGATTTACCAATGATTGGCATTCGTTATTTTATAAAAAGAAATTTATTCAGGAGGTAGATGGAAAAGCTTGTTTGCAGGTAGAGCCGGGAATTGGAGCCTATGTTTATATGTGGAGCATCTTTTTGAATATTTTTCTGTTGTTTTGTGTGTGTCTTTGTGTGTGTATAAGACGGAGAAAAAGAACAGGAAGAAATGAATGGATGAAGTATCGCCTATTGGTAATTGCAACATCTATTCCCTGCATTACCAGTGGCTTGTATTTTATCAAAGATAATAATTATTATAAAATAGAACCGGTTGGCATGTTAATACAAAGTATATTGATATTGTTGGTAGTAAACAGATACCATTTTTTGCAGGTGGTAGAGCATGCAAGAAATCTGGTAGTGGAAACTATGGATATTGGATTGATTATTGTAGATTTACGATATGGATATTTGAATTCGAATCTCTATGCAAGAAAAGTATTGCCGGAATTGAAACAATTGGAGCGTGGACAAAATATTCAAACAATGATTCCAAAGACCAAAGAGTTTTTTGAAAGTGCAATAGAGGGACAACTGGAAAGTGAAAACCGTTGTTATGCATGGAAGCGTTCCGAAGTATATTTGGAAAAACATCAAAGAGGATATTCAGTTTGTCTATATGATATTACAGATTCTAAAAAGTACACAGAACAGTTGGTAGAGATGAAAAGACAGGCAGAAACCGAGAATGAACAAAAGAGTGCTTTTTTGGCAAATGTCAGTCATGAAATTCGTACCCCTATGAATGTCATTATTGGAATTAGCGAAGTATATAAGCAAAAGACACAAGACCCGGAACTTAAGAGTGTGTTAGGAATGATGCAAGAGGCAGGAGAACGCTTGTTAGAAACAATTAATGAAATATTAGACTTTTCAAAAATAGAAGCGGGGAAGGTCGTAGTAAAAGAAGTAAAATATTCTCTGGAAAAAATGTTAGAAGAGTTTTACTTTATGTTTCAGGAAAAGAAAAGTGAAAAAGTGGAATTTAAAGTGGAAAAAGACGAAAATGTCCCATGTTTTTTAATAGGTGATAGTAGAAAAGTACAGTCTGTACTAATGAATCTTTTGAGTAATGCAATGAAGTATACGAAGGAAGGAAGCGTTATACTAAAAGTATCGGTAGAGGAAAAAGAGAAGGAAGCAAGAATAATATTTCAAGTCAGTGATACAGGAATAGGTATGGAAAAGGAAGATGCAGAGCATATATTTGAAAAGTACATACAGGTAGGAGAAGATACAGAAACGAATTATAAAGGAACAGGCTTAGGTCTTTCCATTACCAGAAGTTTGGTTGAAATGATGAAAGGGACTATTCAAGTGGAAACTGAATTGGGAAAGGGAAGTACTTTTATAGTATCCCTGCCATTGGTAAGAGCAGCAGAAGAAACAGGAGTACAAAGTTTTATTTATCCTGAGTCAAAAGCATTAATTGTAGATGATATGGAAACCAATTTGATTGTGGCAAAGGGAATGTTAGGCTTATATCATATACAGACAAAAGGTGTAAGCTCAGGAAGTCAGGCAATAGAAGCAGTTAAAGAGGAAAACTATGATATTCTGTTAATTGACCAAATGATGCCTGAGATGAGTGGAATTGAGACATTGCAAAAAATACGGGAAATGGGATGTGAAGTGCCGGCAATTGCCTTGACGGCACAAAGTGACGAAGTGGCAATACATCAATTGAAAAATGCAGGATTTGAAAAAGTGTTGATAAAGCCCTTAGAGCGCGCAAATCTGGAGCAAGTGTTAGAAATATACCTTAAAGATAAACAGCAGTATGGAATGCCACAAAAAACAGAAAATGAACAGGATATTTATAAGAGTTACTATTATCAGGTTTCTGCCATGACAGAACAGTTGGAAAAGATGTACAAAAAAGATTTTGATGGATTCCTGATACAAGTGCATGGCATAAAGAGTGCCAGTAGGAATATAGGAGCAGAGAAGTTGGGAAATCTTGCAGAAGAGATAGAAAACGAAGGAAAAGCCGGAAATCGTGAATTTGTGGAGTCACATTTAGCAGAACTGATAGAAAATCTTCGGGAAACGTTGCAAGAGGTGAAAAAGAAAATAGAAAAGCCTCAGGAAAATAAACCGCAAAAAGAAGAAATAGAGCGGAAAACTTTGAAGTACATTGCAGAAAAAATGGAAGAATTTGAATTAGAAGAAGCGCAAAAGGCATTAGAGGATTTGAAAGAATATTCATACCCGATGCGGGAAGAAGCGTTTTTGAAAGAATTAGAACGTATGATGCTAAATCTTGAATATCAGGGTACCATAGAGGAGATTCATGGATTTTTAGCAGAAGGTTAAGGGTACATAGTAACTGAAAGTATAGGAGAAAGAGAAGATATGGAACAAAAAGGGAGACTATCAGATCGTGCGGCAGATAGTATATTATCCATGATTACAGTAGAAAAACGTTTTTTACCGGGAGATAAGTTGCCAAACGAAAATGTATTATCAGAAGAATTGAAAATAAGCAGAACTACATTGCGAGAAGCTATTCGTATTCTTGTGACAGGGGAAATTTTAGAAATTCGCCGGGGAAGAGGAACATTTGTAAGAGAAGATTTGCAGATAGAAAATCCCAAGAAATTGGTTCCGCTCACATCAGCCAAGGTAAAGGCGCGTGATTTGTATGAGATGCGTTTGATATTTGAACCGGAAGCTGCATATTATGCGTCTCTTCGCGCCACGGATAAAGAGATAGAAAGAATCCTTAGTTTGGGCACGGAAATAGAAGAACGGATTCGCCGGGGAAAAGACCGAACTGAGGTAGAGCAGGCATTTCATAAGTCCATTGCAAAAGCAACTCATAATGAGTTTATGAATCAGTTAATGCCGGTGATTTATGAAGGAATTAACAAGGGGGTACGTTTATCTAAAATCCATGAAGAAGCAGTACAGGCAACCTTGATTGATCACAGAATGTTAATGGACTTTTTAAAAGGAAGAAATGCGGAAGGGGCAAGGAATGCCATGCGTATTCATATATTACATGCTATGGAACAATTGCAAATGGAGTAAAAATATAATTGCAAATGATAAAGAAGAGAGTTATTATATAACTTGGAAAAAAATAGAAAACTATGAAGGGAGCAAATAACATGAAACAAAAGATGGCAATGTTGCTGTGTGCAGCCGTTATGTTTACGTCAAGTCCGGTGACGGTCAGAGCAGCAGAAATGGGAGAAGAGGTAATTAATATTGAGGAACAGAACCAATTGGAAGGTGAAGAGCAGACACAGCCGGAAGAAGAGAACCAACCGGAGGATATAGAGCAGACTCAGCCGGAAGAAGAAAACCGGTCAAAAGTTTCCAATCAGGAGCAAGCGGAGAACATTCAGCAACCGGAAGTTACCCAGCAGGAACAAGAACAGAATAAGGAAGAGGAAAACCAATCCGAAGTTTCTGAACAAGAACAGAATAAGGAAGAGGAAAACCAATCCGAAGTTTCCGAGCAAGAACAGTCAGAAAGTATGGATGGAACTGTGAATGGAGCAAAGGTTGTATATTCCGGAAAATCATGTGATTTGGATTGGACGATTGATTCAGAAGGAAAGCTGACAATTAGTGGAAGTGGAGATTATGCATCAAAGGAAAATATACAAGAAGGAATGGTTTATCCAAGATGGATGTA
>NZ_JAHLQD010000009.1:0-95813 GCF_018918225.1 Roseburia sp. MSJ-14 | reverse complement strand
TCCACGTACTCCGAGATCTTTGTGATCCTGATAGTACTGGATTGCATCAAGTTTAAATTGTTTGTCATGTTGCTTTGCCATATGAGATCCTCCTTCAGCATGTTTCTATTGTAACATGCTTATGTGTATTTGGAATTTCTCATTTTGGCTTGTACTATTTATATTCTAGCACCACATTGTATTTGCTCTCGCAGGAACGTGGGTGGGAATGGTGTTGGTAAAAAAAGTAAAGCAAGAATTATTTGAGAAAATAACGAATGTTCTTTTGCTGATTTCCGGAATTTTAGCAATTGTGTGAAAGGATGTGTTGGTATGGCAATAGAATTGCGAGAATTGGTGCATCAGGTACAACATATGAAAATGAAGTTGGTTGCAGGGGAAGAGGGATTAGACAGAAATGTTAGCTGGGTACATATGGTAGAAAATATGGAAATTTCTGATTTCCTTCGTGGAAATGAAGTAACCTTTACTACTGGTGTGGGATTGAATGATAGGGTTACATTGCTGGAATTGGTAAAACATATATATCGAAATGGTGGGAGCGGAGTGGTACTTAATGTTGGACCTTATATAGAGAAGATTCCGGAAGAAGTAATTGCCTTTGGAAACGAAAAATCTTTTCCTGTTTTTGAGGTTCCATGGGAAGTTCATATGGCAGAGATTATACGTATTTTCTGTTTTGCTATTTTAAAATCAGAGCAAAATACAGCAGAGCTGACACAGGCATTTAGAAATGCATTGTTTTTACCGCAACAAGAAGATGGATATGTTCCAGTGCTAATGCAGAAGGGATATTTTATTGAATGGAATTATACCGTTGTGGAAATGGATGTGTGTGATGTTGCCATGATAGGGGAAAGTGAAAAAATTTACATGCCTATAACGGAAGATAGAATAAATATGGTGCATAAAAAGGTAGAGGGGCTTTTGCACAATTTTAGTAAAGAGGCAGTTTTATTAGAGGAAAAGAATAAATTTATTTTAATATTTGTAAATCATTCAGAGGAAAAAGTGGTTAAGTTTATGAAGGAGGTAAGACAACGGTTATTACCTTTTTTGCGCAAAAATGAAACATTTTTTATTGGAATAGGGCGGGCAACAAAAAGCATACGTTGTGTTTCAAAGAGCTTTGGTATGGCAACAAAAATTATTAAGATGCTCCAGTTAGAAAATAAAGAAATGGAGATTTACAGCAATAAGGAGATGGGAGTGTACCGACTGTTGCTTGCTATTGGGGATAGGGAAACAATGTTAGATTATATTGCTGATACGATTGAACCATTAAGGGAATATGATGCTTTAAACAATGAAAATCTGACAGAAGTATTGCAAAAGTACATGGAACATAATGGAAATATAAAAGAAATTGCAGAAGAGATGTTTGTGCATCGTAATACTATAAATTACAAGTTAAAGAAAATAGAGAATATTCTGCATGCAGAGCTACGAGATTGGCATATCTGTCAACAGTTAGAAATAGGTTTTAGGTTAGAGAAAATTATAAAAATGTATCATGTATGACATAAAAAGATGTTGTGCAGATATACAAAATTATTTGGAAGTTATTCCATTGTGGCAATTTTGATTTTTGATAAAATAAAGACAAGAGTTAAGACAAAGGTGTCGAGGAAAATCCTTCGGCACCTTTATTTTTATTTACGAGGAGGAAAAAAAGATGGAATTAACAGGAAAAGAAATTGCAGAAATGCATAAGGAATATGTGATGCAGTCATGGTCAAAATCAGGAGGAGATGTATTGCCGGTAGAAAAAGCAAAGGGAATTTATTTTTGGGATTATGATGGAAATAAGTATGCAGATATGGCTTCTTTATTAGTATGCTCCAATCTGGGACATGAATTACCGGAAATTGTGGAGGCGATTAAGACCCAGGCGGATAAGATGTGTTTTATGGCACCGGCTTATGCATCGGAACCGAAAAGTAAACTTGCAAAAATGTTGGTGGATTTAGCAGGAAATGAAGTTTATCAAAGAGTATTTTTTACAAATGCAGGAGCAGAGGCAAATGAAAATGCTATAAAAATGGCTCGAATGGTAACAGGAAGAACTAAGATTTTCTCTTGTTATCGTTCCTACCATGGTGCAACCTTGGGAGCTTCAAATGCATCCGGAGATTGGAGGAGATATGCAGCAGAAATCGGAGGGGCAAACGGATTCGTTCATTTTATGAATCCACAGATGTATCGTGATGGATATACCAAAGGAATAGATGACAAAGAGGTGGCAAAACAATACATAGAAGCATTAGAGTTGCAATTACGCTATGAAGGAACGGACAATGTGGCAGCAATTATTATGGAATCTATTGTAGGCGCTAATGGTGTAATACTTCCACCGGATGGTTATATGGAAGGTGTTTATGAGTTGTGTAAAAAATATGGTATTTTGTTAATATGTGACGAGGTAATGGCAGGGTTTTATCGAACTGGTAAGCCGTTTGCTTGGATGAATTTTAATATTCAACCAGATATTATTACTTTTGCGAAAGGAGTAACCTGTGGCTATGTGCCGTTAGGAGGTTGCATTGTAAGTAAGCGAGTAGCAAGTTATTTTCAAGAAAATGTATTACAGTGTGGTTTAACCTATTCAGGTCATACACTTGCCTGTGCAGCAGGTTGTGCAGCAGTGCAGTATTATCAGGAACATAATATCGGAGAACATGTTACAAAAATGCATGAGATTGTTGCTGAATTTATGGATGAAATGGTAAAGAAACATAAGTGCATAGGAGAATCAAGATGTATAGGATTATTTGGGGCTTTAGAGGTTGTAAAAAATAAAAAGACACGAGAACCTATGCAAGAATATGGAGTACCGGGAACGGTTATGCCATGGATCTTTGCAGAACTTAAGAAAAGAGGTTTTGCTACGTTTGGAAGAGAAAATTTTATTGAGATATGTCCACCACTGATTATTACAAAAGAAGAATTAGAGGAGTATCTGCCGATTTTAGATGAGGTATTGACTTTGGTAGATGAGAAATACTGTGACTAAGAGGAGGTAATAAATATGAATTGGGATTATACACAGCCTGTGCAGATTCGATTTGGAAAGGGGCGAATGGCAGAGGTAAAGGAACTAGCAAAACTAATGGGATGTAAAAATGGGCTGCTAGTGGCAGATCCTTACTTTTTTTCCAATGGGCTGGCAGAAAGACTGGTAAAGGAAAGCGACGGAGCAATTGTGGCTGCTTTTGGTGATTTGTCACCAAATCCGGATGTAAGTGAGGTAGATGCCTGTGCAGAAATTATTAGGCAAAAAGAGATAGGATTTGTTGTGGCATTAGGAGGAGGAAGCTCCATTGATTGTGCAAAAGCAGCAGGAAGTATAGGAATGACAGGAAGTTCTATTCGGAAATACCATGGAACAGGTATACCAATGCCGGAAGAACATCTTCCCTTGATTGCCATACCAACGACCGCAGGAACAGGAAGTGAAGTTACTTGTGTATCTGTACTAACCGATCATGCAAATGGGAAGAAAGCACCTATTGTTTCAAACGGATTTTTTCCAAAGTATGCCATTATCGATCCGGAACTTACTTATAGTATGCCACCTAGAGTAACAGCGGGGTGTGGAATAGATGTATTGGCACATGCACTAGAAGGATTTTGGAGTAAAGGACATCAACCAATATGCGATGCTTGTGCACTTCATGCAGCAAAAATTGTATTTCAATATTTATATAGGGCATACTTGAATCCAAACGATGAAGAGGCAAGGGAAAAAATGTGCGAGGCATCTTTGATTGCTGGTTTGGCATTTACTTTACCCAAAACTACTGCATCCCATGCATGTTCTTTCCCACTAACCAATATGTATCAAATTCCTCATGGTGAAGCTTGCGGACTGACCCTTGATTATTTTGTAAAAGTAAATGCAAAGGGCGAAGAAGGAGAACGCATTGAGGATTTCGCAAAAAAACTTGGATTTCAGGATGCAGATAATATGGCAGAAGAAATTCATCAGTTAAAAATAAAAATGGGACTTCGCAATGATTTGAGGGATTTACATTTGACAGAAGAACAGATTGCGGACTTGGTAAGATTAAGCAAACATCCAAATCTTTATAATAACCCGGTGGAAGTAACCAGTGAAATGTTAGATGAGATGTATCACCAGATGGCATAGATGAGTTAAAAATGCGGAAGGAAGGTTTGGAGGGGAAAGGAGGCACTATGGAAGACACAGAATATATTCTTCAAATAAAAGAATTAGGAAAAAGTTATAATGATTTAAATGTATTAAAAAATATTAATTTGAATGTTAAAAAGGGTGAAGTAGTTGCATTGATTGGTCCGTCAGGTTCTGGAAAAAGTACATTACTTCGTTGTGTAAATCAGTTGGAAATACCAACAAGAGGAGATATTCTTTTTCAAGGGAAAAGTATTCTTACCAAAAAGAATAATATTAATGAAGTCAGACAACATATCGGAATGGTATTCCAACATTTTAATTTATTTGCAAATCTGACTGTTTTGGAAAATATTACCCTTGGTCCAATTCATTTAAAAAAAATGCCAAAGACAGAAGCTAAAAGACTGGGAATGGAATTATTAGAAAAGGTTGGACTTGCAGAAAAAAAAGATGTATATCCCGCTAGTCTTTCTGGAGGTCAGAAGCAAAGAATTGCAATAGCAAGGGCATTGGCAATGGAACCGGAAGTGATTCTTTTTGATGAACCCACTTCTGCATTAGACCCAGAAATGGTAGGTGAGGTGCTGTCAGTAATGAAACAATTGGCAGAAACAGGAATGACTATGTTAGTAGTAACGCATGAAATGGGATTTGCCAAGGAAGTAGCTTCTAAAGTAATCTTTTTGGATAATGGTTATATTGGAGAAGAAGGAACTCCGAAAAAAGTGTTTGAAGACACGCAGAATGAGCGAGTAAAAGCATTTCTAAATAAGGTGCTGGTGTAAGAAAAGGTAATGGAGGTTTTGTATGAATAGTTTGATAGAAGTTTTGACAAAATACTCTTCAATGTTTTGGAATGCAGTTGTGACTACATTGTTATTGTCCTTGTTTACAGTAGTTTTTGCAACTGTATTTGGCAGTTTTATGGCATTGATGAAGATTTCTAAAATCAGAATATTGCGTTATATTGCAAATATTTATGTGGAATTTATTAGAGGAACACCATTACTGGTACAGGTATATGTGGTATTTTATGGATTGCCTATGTTAGGAGTTGAATTACCTACATTTGATTTTATGGGAAATAATTTTTCACGATTGTTTCCTGGAATTTTAGCAATGGTAATTAACAGTACCGCATATATTTGCGAGATTGTAAGAGGCGGAATTCTGTCTATTGAAACAGGGCAGATGGAAGCCGCAAGAAGTATAGGATTTACAAGAAGTCAGGCAATGAGATTGGTAGTGTTTCCACAGGCAGTAAAGAATTTTTTGCCGGCGTTGGGCAATGAGTTTGTTAGTGTAATTAAGAATTCATCCCAGGTATCGGTGATTGGTGTGGCAGAGCTGATGTACATAACAAATACGGTACGAGGTATTAGCTATAAGACCATTGAACCACTGATAATAGTGTCTATAATGTATTTCATTATGACATTTATTATATCATCACTCGTAAAGCGATTAGAAGTAAGGCTTGCGGTGAAGGAAGCGAGATAATTTTATAGGAAAAGAATGGAGGAAAAAGTATGAAAACATTAAGAAAAAAGATGATAGCAGGAATTATGATGGCGGTATTGTGTATTGGTATGATAGGTTGCGGTTCAAAGAGCAATAGTAACAGTGAAAAAAGTGCAGGAACTACCAAAAGTGAAACAAAAGATGCAGGTAGTACAACAGATAGTGGTGAAGCAGATTCTGATTCAGAAACAATTGCAGCAATTAAGGAAAGAGGAAAGCTGATTATGGCAACAGCTTCTGGATATCCACCATATGAATTTGTAAGTGTAGAAAACGACGGAAAAGTAATAGGAATTGATGTCGAATTTGCACAGGCGATAGCAGATGAGTTAGGTGTTGAATTAGAGGTACAGGATATGCCATTTAGTGAGGTAATTACATCTTTGCAGTCAGGAAATTGTGATATTGCTATTGCAGGAACAACAGAAACAGAAGAAAGAGCAAAAGTAGTAGATTTTACAAATGCATATGTAGAAGATAAGTTTGTTTTAGTAGTAATGAAAAAAGATGCAGATAAATATAAAACGCTGAAAGATTTTTCGGGGAAAAATATAGCAGTTGAAATGGGAAGTGCTGCAGAAACAGTAGCACAGGAAGAATTATCCGATGCTAATATTACCTCTCTTTCTTTGAATGCAGATACTTTTACAGAGTTGGCAAGTGGTAAGGTGGATGCAGTTGTGAATAGTGATGTTGTAGCACAGCAGTACGCAATCTCTAATTCAGACTATACAATATTAGATGTTGAATTTGCAAGTGCAGCAAAAAAGTGTCAGGCTGCTGTTCGTAAGGGAGATACCGGATTTTTAGATTTAGTGAATAAAGTGATAAAAGAAAACCAGGACAATGGAAATTTTGATAAGTGGATTCAGGAATACAGTGAGCAAGCAGCAAAAGAAGCTGCAAAGTAAGGATGTGATGCAAATGAAACGATATGCAGTAACAATTACAAGACAGTTTGGAAGTATGGGAAGACCAATTGCAAGATTGATTGCAGAACAACTGAACATTAATTATTATGATAGAGATATTGTAGAAAAGACAGCGAAAAATTTAAGTATTCCAGTGGATACAATCACAGAGGAAGAAGAGAAAGCCAAAAAGACTTTTTTTAATATGCGGTATCCATTAGGAATGGGAACAAGTGATATGCAGAATCAGATTTTCTTAGAGCAACAGAAAATTATTAGTCGGCTTGCAGATGAGGAATCTTGTATTATTGTGGGAAGATGTTCGGATTATATTTTGCGTAACATGGAAAATGCAATGCATATTTATATATATGCACCATATGCAGACAGATTGGATAATTGTATCAATGAGTTAATGATGTCGGAAGAGGAGGCTAAAAAGAGTATTGCAGAAATTGATAAGGCAAGAGATTCCTATCATTTAAATTATGCTGGGTATTTGCCATCAAAGCCAGAGACTAAGGATATTTTAATCAGTAGTAGTTTATACGGGTATAAAGGAACAGCAGAATTTTTGGTTAATGCAATAAAGAGAAGGTTTGAATTATAAGGAGGAATTAGGAATGGAAAAAAATCAAGTTGTAGATCCAATGCAGTTCCCAAGATATGAGGGAATACGAACATTTATGAGATTGCCAAATAGTCGAAACCTGGAGAAATTGGATTTCGCGATTGTAGGATTACCTTATGATACTTGTGCATCTTTTCGAGTAGGAACTAGATTTGGTCCAAGTTCCATAAGAGAAATTTCTCCATTAAATAAACGATATCATCCTGTATTGGATGTGGATATTTTTGATATTTGTAAGGGTGTTGATTACGGAGATTTAATGACGGTTCCGGGATATATTGAAGAATCTTTTGATGAAATAGAAAAAGGGATGAAAGAAATCTTTCAGGCGGGTGTTATTCCCATTGCTATGGGGGGTGACCATAGTGTAACATTACCGGAACTTCGAGCTTGTAGTAAAGTACATGGTCCGGTAGCATTGGTACATTTTGATTCTCATTGTGATACATGGAAAGAATATTATGGAAAGCCTTATAACCATGGAACACCATTTTATTATGCTGCAAAAGAAGGATGTATTGATGGAAGTAAGTCCATTCAGGTGGGAATTAGAGGAGGATTATACAGTAAGGAAGGAACCAGACTTTCTAAAGAGCTTGGTATGACTGTATTACCAGCAGTAAAATGCCATAAAATGGAACCAGAAGAAGTGGTGAAAAAAATTAAAGAGACAGTAGGAAATTCAAAAGTATTTCTTACTTTTGATATCGATTTCTTAGATCCGTCATTTGCTCCGGGCACAGGAACACCTGAAATAGGAGGTTTTTCTACAGCGTATGCATTAGAGGTACTTAGAGGACTGAAAGAGCTCGACATTGTAGGATATGATGTAGTAGAAGTTGCGCCGCAATATGATCATGGAGAAATCACTTCATTTGCGGCTGCACATATCATGTTTGAATTTATGGCACAGATTGCATGGAGAAAGGAAAGAAAATAGAAAGTAACAATCAGTCTTAACTAATATAAGTCTAAAAAAAGCAACGACGGTGAGTGCGTTGTTTTTTTTAGTGAATCAAAAACAAGACTACTTGATGTATTTGGAATAATTAACAGAATATTGAGAGGTTCTCGAGTTAAAGTTTTGATTTTAAGCTAATTTTAAATGCTATTTTTCGCTTTTTGCAGGATAGCCCTTCAAGAAGGAATGTGCTTGAAGAAAAATCTTGCAAAAAGCATTTAAAACGTTTTATAAAAAAATAAACACGGAATCTTGAAATTTTTCTAATGATATGATATAGTAGTAAAGCTGTTGTGCATACGGATGTACATAGCAAAGAAATGCGGGCATGGCGGAATTGGCAGACGCGCTAGATTTAGGTTCTAGTGGGAGACCGTGCAGGTTCAAGTCCTGTTGCCCGTATTACAGAACCCTTGAGAATATCAAGGGTTCTTTTAATATACCTTAGCATTATATTTGCTTTACACCCACCCGGAACTTTTGTATAATAGCAAAGAATAAAAGTAAGGAGATAAGGGAAATGATAAGACGTCTGAGTAAAGTACAGACAATTGCCTTGGGGTTCTTTCTGATTATCGTAGCAGGAACATTGTTACTGATGTTACCTATTGCATCCAGAGACGGACATTCTACAGGCTTTTTGCATGCGCTTTTTACAGCAACCAGTAGTACCTGTGTGACAGGACTTGTTGTAGTAGATACTTATACAAATTGGACCTTGTTTGGACAGGTTGTAATTTTGGCATTGATTCAAATCGGCGGACTTGGATTTATCACCATAGGCATGTTTTTTTCCATCTTTTTAAAACGTAAGATTGGATTAAAAGAGAGAAATCTGATACAGGAAAGTGTCAATACACTTCAAATCAGTGGTATCGTGCGATTGGTGAAAAAAATTGTTTGCTATACCATAGCATTTGAAGGCATCGGAGCAATCCTTTTGATGACCCGATTTATTCCCAGATTTGGATGGCTTAAGGGGATTTGGTACGGAATATTCCATGCTATTTCAGCTTTTTGTAACGCTGGATTTGATTTGATGGGACAGTTTGAACCGTATGCTTCTCTTACGATGTATTATGATGATATTGTGATAAATATAGTAGTTATGGCATTGATTATAATCGGTGGTATTGGATTTATTGTATGGGATGATATTTCTAAACATAAATGGCACATAAAAAAGTATATGTTACATACCAAAATTGTGCTGATGATGACAGCAGTACTTACACTTGGCGGGGCGTTGTGTTTCTATTTGTTTGAACGGAATAATCTGCTTCTTGGAATGAATGCCAAGGGACAGATATTATCCTCATTATTTGGTTCAGTAACTACAAGAACCGCAGGGTTTAATACCTTAGATACAGGAGCTTATACGGAAGCAACCAGAATGTTGACGGTAATACTGATGTTTATCGGAGGAAATCCCGGATCAACAGCAGGCGGAATTAAAACAACTACAATGCTGGTAATTTTATTATATATCTGGGCAAACTTAAGAAATAAACGTGGACTAAATATCTTTGGCAGAAGATTAGATGAAGATGCCATTAAAAAGGCAAGTACCGTATTTTGCATCAATCTGATTTTAGCAACCGTTTGCGTTACCATTATGAGTGCGTTAGAAACATTACCACTATCAGACATTATGATGGAAGTATTTTCTGCAATTGGTACGGTGGGAATCAGTACCGGAATTACAAGGGATATATCAATGGTTTCCAAATATATGTTAATCATATTGATGTACTGCGGAAGAATTGGAAGTATGTCATTTGCATTGGCATTTACAGAGAAAAAGAAGAGCAATCCGGTACAATTGCCGGTAGAGCAGATTACAATTGGCTAGGTTAGAAAAGAGGAGTGGAAAAATGAAATCAATTTTAGTAATTGGAATCGGAAGATTCGGAAAGCATTTATGTCAGAATTTAGTGGAAAATGGAAATGATGTTATGGCGGTAGATGAAAACGAAGAAAATTTAGAGGAGATTCTGCCGATTGTTACCAGTGCAAAAATCGGAGACTGTACCAAGGAAGAAGTGTTGCGAAGCTTTGGCGTGAGTAATTTTGACATTTGTTTTGTGTGTATTGGCACCAACTTCCAGAGTAGTTTGGAAGTGACCAATCTTTTAAAAGAAATGGGAGCAAAGTATGTCATCAGTAAGGCAACCAGAGATATTCAGGCAAAGTTTTTATTGAAAAACGGTGCAGATGAAGTAGTATATCCGGATAGGGATATTGCAAAGAGAATGGCAACCAGAGTAAGTATGAATCATGTATACGATTATGTAGAATTAGGACCATATTCCATTTACGAGATACAGCCGTTGCAGGAATGGATAGGAAAATCTATTCGTGAAGTGGATTTTCGTGCAAAATATAATGTAAGTATTATAGGAATCAAACAAGGGGAAGAAACCACGCTGATGTTGACACCGGAACATATCTTTGCAACAGAGGAACACCTGATGGTTGTTGGGAAAAAAGAAGATATTGACCGAATCTTGAAGCAGTTGTAAAATTAGAGGGTAAGAAAAACAAAGGAGACAATAGAAGTGTTACAATACATATTAGGTGCAGATGGAAGGATTTTGCTGTTTATACAAGAGTTTTTGCGGTTTCAATGGTTAAATCCTATTATAATTTTTATTACAAGCCTTGCAAATGGTGGAGTGCTTTGGATTGTACTGGCAGTATTATTCCTTTGCTTTAAAAAGTATAGAAAAACAGGAACAGCAATGGCAGTAGCATTGTTAATCGGATATGTGATTACCAATCTGACATTGAAAAATCTGGTAATGCGTGTAAGACCGTATGATGCAATTGCGGCATTAGAGCCATTGGTTCGTGCAAGTGATTGGTCATTCCCATCAGGACATTCTACCTGTTCCATGGCAGCAGGTTATGTTATGTATCAGAAGCTTCCGAAGTATCTTGGAATTCCGGCAATTGTATTAGCTGTGATTATTTGTTTATCCAGGCTTTATGTGGGAGTTCATTATCCGACAGATGTTATATGTGGAGCATTGGTGGGATTATTTGCAGCAATGTGTTCTTTAAAAATTGTAGGAAACGGAAAGTAATATAGGAAAGGGGAGCTACTATGTTAGGTGTTATCGTATGGATTATTGTTCTTTGGGTGATTATCAATAATGTAAAAAAGAATCAAAAAGTTGAGAAAGGTGCACCAAGTCAGCAAAACGTACCGCAGAGAAGCCAAAGTGCACCAAGTCAGCAAAATGTAGCGCAGAGAAAACCATCCACATATACTTCCAATAGTTCCAGTCAGGAAGAATTAAAGCAACGTCTTTCACAAAAGTATGGAAGCGGTAAGTATGCGAAAAAAAAACAGACTACTGTGAATGTGCAGAGTGCATCTAAGCCCCAAACGGATATTTTAGCCAGGGCAGCGGCGAATGTGTCGGAGGATTTTGAAGAAAAGCCGGAAAAGACAGTAGCAACAGAAGAAATCGTAAAAGACCTGGTAAATAAGAAGATGGAAGGGATGACTCAGACACAGATTGTAGAAGAGGCAGATGCCATTGCAGAGATTGATTTGTACAAAGTCTTTGATATACCACAGGTGCAGCAGGATTCAGAGCTGATGAAAACAGTAAGTAATCTTATGGCAAAGGGTGTGAGTACAGAGGTTCCGTTTCAGCGTGATTTTGTAGCGGAAGGAATGGAAATGATAAATAGTATGACGTTATAAAGGACAGAAAAGAGGGATAATATGCCACAGGGAAATCCAAAACCAGGAGAATTATATCTTCATTTTAAAAATAAAATGTATCAGGTTGTGACGGTTGCAAAACATTCGGAAACAGGAGAAAAATTAGTGATTTATCAGGCTTTGTACGGGGATTTCCATACATGTGCAAGACCATTTGATATGTTTACAAGTCTTGTGGATACGGAAAAATATCCGCAGGTAGAGCAGAAGTATCGTTTCCAGTTAGTTGAGCAGTCAGAACAGGAAAAAGCGGTTACCGATGTGGATTCAAGAGAAGAACAGGCAGTAATGCAAAAGCAACTAGAACAGGCAAAACAACCGGAACAGCCGAAACCGTCCGAGCAAAAAGAGCCGGGCACACCGGAAGAAAAAATGATGGCATTTTTTGATGCAGATACCATAGAAGAAAAGTACAGAGCATTGTTGAAAATGTCAGATTGTATTACCAATCATATGATTAATAATATGGCAGTAGTGCTAGACCTTGTCATCGAAGATGGACCGGTAGATAAGAGATTTGAGGAATTGAAAAATTGTCTGCGAACGATGCAGCGATATGAAACTACAAGATTAAGATAAAAGGAGGTTGCCCCTCCTTTTTTTCTGTGCTAAAATATCATTAGCTTACTGTGCCAAAATGGCAGGTGGGGAATTTTAAGTTAGAAAGGGTTTGTTATATGTTACTTTTAATTAAAAATGGAACAGTGATTAATCCAGGAGATAAAACACAACAAAAGGCAGATGTCTTAGTAGAGGATGGTGTGATTAAGAAAATAGCACCGAAACAGAGCATAAAGGCGGATAAGGTAATTGATGCCAAAGATTGTCTGGTTATGCCTGGATTTATTGATTTGCATGTACATTTGAGAGATCCGGGACAGGAAGAAAAAGAAACGGTAGAGACCGGGGCAAAGGCAGCAGCTCATGGTGGATATACCACGATTGTGGCAATGCCAAATACCAAGCCGGTAGTAGATAATCCGGATGTTGTGAATTATGTACATCACAAGGCAGAAGATGTAGCAGTTGTGAATGTACTTCAGGTAGGTGCAATCACCGTAGGACAGCGAGGAACAGAACTTGCAGATATTGAAGGAATGGTAGAAGCAGGAATCCCTGCAATCAGCGAGGACGGAAAGTCTGTAATGAATGCCCAGATTTACCGTGAAGCAATGACACTTGCCAGAAAGTACGATATTCCGGTATTAGCACATTGCGAAGATATCAATCTGGTACATGGTGGTGTGGTAAATGCAGATGAAGCTACGGCAAAGATGCATTTTCCGGGAATCACCAATTCAGTAGAAGACATTATTATCGCGAGAGATATTATGCTGGCAAAAGAGACAGGAGCAGCACTTCATTTGTGCCATTGCTCTACCAAGGATAGTGTGAAAATGGTAGAAGTTGCCAAAAAAGAAGGAATCCGCGTAACAGCAGAAGTTTGCCCACATCACTTTACATTGACCAGTGATGATATTAAGGAAGATGACGCAAATTATAAAATGAATCCGCCACTTAGAACAAAGGAAGATGTGGAAGCATTAAAAGAAGGATTGAAAAATGATATTATGGATGTGATTTCCACAGATCATGCGCCTCATACCGCAATTGAAAAAGGCGCGGGAATCAAACGTGCACCATTTGGTATTGTGGGATTGGAAACGGTAGCAGCACTTACGATGACAGAGCTTGTGGATAAAGGCTACCTTACTATTATGCAGATGGCAGAGAAAATGAGTTATAACCCGGCAAAAGTTTTAGGACTGGATAAGGGTGTTGTAGAAGAAGGAAAAGTAGCGGATTTAGTAGTGTTTAATCCAAAGAAAGAATATGAGATTGACCCATCAACCTTTTATTCTAAGAGCAGAAACACACCGTTTGGCGGCAAGAAGGTAAAGGGTGAAATAGAAGCAACAATTGTAGCAGGTGAGGTTGTATACGAGAACAAATAAACAGGGTCATGGAGGAAATGAAAGATGATTAACAAGTTAGTAAAAAAGATTCAGCAGACCAATGCGCCGATTGTAGTAGGATTAGATCCTATGATGAATTACATTCCGGAGCATATTCAAAAGAAAGCGTTTGCTGAATATGGAGAGACTTTAGAAGGTGCAGCAGAAGCAATCTGGCAGTATAATAAAGAGATTATTGATAACACCTATGACCTGATACCGGCAGTAAAACCTCAAATTGCCATGTATGAACAGTTTGGAGTTCCGGGTATGAATGCATTTGTAAAAACCGTAGAATATTGTCATGAAAAAGATTTGGTAGTAATTGGTGATATTAAGCGTGGTGACATCGGCTCTACTTCTGCGGCATATGCAACTGCTCATATCGGAAAAGTGACGGTAGGTTCTAAGACCTATCACCCATTTGAAGAGGACTTCGTTACAGTCAATCCATATCTTGGTTCTGATGGAGTCAATCCTTTTATAGATGTATGCAAAGGAGAAAAAAAGGGAATTTTCGTATTAGTTAAAACTTCCAATCCTTCCAGCGGAGAGTTCCAGGACAGACTGATTGATGGAAAACCATTGTACGAGCATGTAGGTGAAAAAGTGGCAGAATGGGGCGCGCAGTGCATGGGCGATTCTTACAGCTATGTGGGAGCTGTCGTAGGTGCAACTTATCCGGAAATGGGACGCGTTCTTCGAAAAGTAATGCCAAAGAGCTTTATTCTGGTACCGGGGTATGGTGCGCAGGGTGGAAAGGCAGAAGACTTAGTGCCATTCTTTAACGAAGACGGATTAGGAGCAATTGTAAATTCCTCCAGAGGAATTATTGCAGCATATAAGCAAGAAGCATATGCAAAGTTTGGAGCAGAGCATTTTGCAGAAGCATCCAGAGCAGCAGTAGAAGCAATGGTTGCAGATATTAACGGAGCTTTAGAAAAAGCAGGAGTAAGATAGGAGAAAACGATGGCAGAGAAGTTTAAAGAACAGGCGGTAGTCATCCGTCAAGAAGAGATTTCTTATGGAATTTACAGTATGTGGTTAAAAACAGAGCAAATCGCAGGAAAGGCAAAACCGGGACAGTTTATATCCTTATATTGCCATGATGGAAGCCGTATGTTGCCACGTCCTATCAGTATTTGCGAGATAGATGCAAAGGACAATGCATTGCGTATTGTATACCGCGTGGCAGGAAAAGGAACAGAAGAATTTTCCGGTTTGTCCACAGGAGACAGCATTGAAATCGTAGGACCACTTGGAAATGGATTCCCATTAAAAGAAAAGAAAGCATTTTTAATCGGCGGAGGAATTGGAATTCCTCCAATGGTTGAATTGGCAAAACAGTTGAATTGTGAAAAACAAATGGTTTTAGGATATCGTGATACCTTATTTTTGCAGGAAGAATTTAAGGGATTGGGAAGTATGTATGTAGCAACCGAAGATGGTAGCTACGGTACCGAAGGAAACGTATTAGACGCTATTAAGGAAAATGGATTGGATGCAGAAATTATTTATGCTTGCGGACCAACACCAATGCTTAAGGCAATCAAAGAATACGCAATAGCCAATGGAATCGAATGTTGGTTATCCTTAGAAGAAAAAATGGCATGTGGAATCGGAGCCTGTCTTGCATGTGTATGCAAGTCAAAGGAAAAAGACAGCCATTCCAATGTAAATAATAAACGTGTCTGCAAAGAAGGACCGGTATTTCGTGCTGAGGAGGTGGAATTTTAATGAACATGGAAGTAAATCTTGCGGGTGTTACATTAAAAAATCCCGTTATGACAGCATCCGGAACTTTTGGTTCAGGAGAAGAATTTTCTGAATTTGTTGATTTGAATAAGCTTGGTGCAGTAGTAACCAAGGGAGTTGCCAATGTCCCATGGGAAGGCAATCCAACACCGAGAATCGCAGAGACTTATGGCGGTATGTTAAACGCAGTAGGACTTCAGAATCCCGGAATTGACTTATTTGTGCAAAGAGATATTCCGTTTTTGAAAAAATACGATACTAAAATCATTGTAAATGTATGTGGAAGAACTACAGAGGATTATTGTGAAGTAGTAGAACGATTGGCAGACCAGCCGGTAGATATGTTAGAAATTAACATTTCCTGCCCAAATGTAAAAGAGGGTGGAATCGCATTTGGACAGAATCCGAAGGCAGTAGAAGCTATTACAAAAGAAGTAAAGAAATACGCAAAGCAGCCGGTTATTATGAAGCTGAGCCCAAACGTAACGGATATTACAGAAATGGCAAAGGCAGCAGAAGCAGGTGGTGCAGATGTATTATCTCTTATTAATACTCTTACAGGAATGAAGATAGACATCAATCGCAGAAATTTTGCACTGGCAAATAAAACAGGTGGACTGTCCGGACCGGCAATACATCCGGTAGCAGTACGAATGGTATACCAGACTGCGCAGGCAGTAAAGATTCCAATCATTGGTATGGGAGGAATTGCAACAGCAGAAGATGCAATTGAAATGATTCTTGCTGGAGCAACAGCAGTATCTGTAGGAACAGCAAATTTCCATAATCCTATGGTAACAGAAGAAATTGTAAATGGAATAAGAGATTACATGGAAAGATATCAGGTGGCAGATATCAAAGAGCTCATCGGAGCGGTAAAATAAAAGAAAAGAGGATATATAAATGGAAGCGTACAAACAGGAATTTATTGAATTTATGGTAGACAGCCATGTATTAAAATTTGGAGAATTTATTTTAAAGAGTGGAAGAAAATCTCCATTTTTTATGAATGCAGGTGCATATGTAACAGGAACACAGCTTCGTAAATTAGGTGAATATTATGCAAAAGCAATCCATGAGCATTATGGAGATGATTTTGATGTATTATTCGGACCGGCATACAAGGGAATTCCATTAGGTGTAGTAACAGCCATTGCATATAGCAACTTATACGGAAAGGAAATCCGTTACTGTTCTAATCGTAAGGAAGTAAAAGATCATGGCGGAGATAAGGGAATTCTGTTAGGAAGCGAATTGAATGACGGCGATAAAGTAGTTATTATCGAAGATGTTACAACTTCCGGAAAATCCATGGATGAAACAGTTCCGATTATTCGTGCACAGGCAAAAATCGAGATAAAGGGATTAATGGTATCTTTAAATCGTATGGAGCGCGGTAAAGGAGAAAAGAGTGCCTTAGAAGAAATCAAAGACTTATACGGATTTGAGACAAATGCAATTGTAAGTATGCAGGATGTTGTAGAATATTTATATAATAAGCCATATAAGGGAAAAGTATATATTGATAATGAAATAAAAAAATCAATCGATCAGTATTATGCACAGTATGGTGCAAAATAGGAGGCGGACCATGAACGAGAAAACATATAAAACCATGAAATCAACCGGAGCCGGAAGTATTGCAATCGGAATTGTAGTATTAATTGGCGGAGTAGTATGTGGTGTGTTAGCAATCATCAATGGTGCAAGATTGTTAAGAAAAAAATCTGAAATTATATTTTAAGGGTTGGAAAATTGAAACGGGATTACAGAAAGATACTCCGGACATGTAGTAAAATCATGTTCGGAGTCTATATTATTTTTTTGATTTATTTTTTATTTTTTGCAGAAAGTACAGGTCGTACCTTTGAAGGTCGTACCTATCATTATAATTTGGTTCTGTTTAAAGAAATTGGGCGTTTTTGGCATCACCGAAAAACCCTTGGAGTTCTTCCTGTAATGTTAAATCTGGTAGGAAATGTGGTTGCATTTTTGCCGCTTGGATTTTTTTTGCCAATCATGTATCAGAAATGCCGTTCTTTTTTCTACACAGTATTTTTTTGCTTTGAATTTAGTCTGATTGTGGAGACAATACAGCTCATATCAAAAGTAGGAAGTTTTGATGTGGATGATTTATTGTTAAATACCATGGGCGGTGCCATAGGATATCTTTGTTTTATAACACTGAATTATATGAGGAGAAAACATCATGAGAAGAAGGAAGAGAACCAGCTATAAATTTACAGAGAAAACCCATTCCAAAAGAGGAAAACGGTCTTTGGCAATGGCAATTATTTCCGTTGTGGTAGGAATCTCAGTAGTAGTAATTTCCTTTCAAAATAGCGGAAACGCAAGTGTTTATGTAGGAAGTGCAGGACTTTTTTCATTGCTGCTGTCATTGGTGGCATTAGTGGAAGGAATTCGGAGCCTGCGAGAAGAAGAAAGTTATAAAATTTTCCCGGGATTGGGAACTTTTTTTTCCGCAGTAAGCTTTTTGGCATGGCTTGCTGTATATATAATAGGATTTATGAGTTAGGAGATAGAATGAAATGAGTTATCAGGAAGTTTTAAAACCATATCGTGAAGAGGTGGCAGAACGCTATCCGTTGGTAATGGAACGATTGGAGCAGATAGAAACAGAAGAAACGGTAGCAGAACCTTATCGTGATTATTTCCGTAAGGTAGCCCAGTTCCTGCAAATGCTAAAAAAAGAGGAAGAAGTGCTTACTGGTGGAGGGGCAGATAAGAGAACATTCGAAGAGTGGCAGAAGGTAAATCATGGATTATATGAAGAAATATTACCGGAAAACTACGGAAAAAGTTATGCTAATCCGGCATTTGCAGAAGAAGTGCTGGGAGATACTTTTGGAAAAATGTTCAGTGCCCTATATGCAGATATTCGTTCTTTGATTCCATGTGCATATCAAGGAAGAATTTATGAGATAACAATTTTCTGCGAGCTTTTAGTAGAAATCTATAATTGTTTTGAGGCAGAAGAGATTCCGGAAGAAAAGGAAATACAGCAGATTATCTACTGGTTTTACCATGATTACGGGGAATTGTTCATGGAGATAAATGTATTGTCCATGACCTGTTCAGAATTAGATTATGTAACCAAAATCATTATGAACAGTGACTTAGAGGATTTGTCTTATCTCTATCGTTACGGTTCTTATATTACCGAAAATGAGATAAAAACAGCCAGGTTTTTAAATTCTCTTTCCGGTGAGCAGATTCAGGCAATGGCAGATACTTATACGGAAGGGTATCGAATCGGATTTGAGGTAACAGGTAAGGATTTATCCAAGAAGAAATATGTGGATTTGCGTTATAATATCGGATTTGAACGTATGATGCGTGCAGCAGTTTCTAATTTTGCAAAGATGGGATTAAAACCGGTTGTGCCAAGAATAGAGAACTTTTCTTATAATGGAAGAGACAATGGAACTATGGCAGTAGAAAGTACACAGCCAAACCGTCAGTATTTGTATGATCATAAGGCAGACAGAGCCATGTATTTAGATAAAGCATTGGTGGAGCGACGTTTAGAGAGCTTAAAAACAGCCTATGAAAATCGAAAAGAGGATGCAGTATTGTATGCAGGACCGGCAGTAGTAGAGGTATTCGGTGAAGCGGGATTTGAACCAAAGGGCAATCCGTCTGCATATCAGTATAGTGAGAAACAGCAAAAACTCAATGTATATGCAGCTAATATGGAAAGCCAGATAACCAATGAGCACATTCATGGAGAAGAACGTAGTTTTACCATTATTGCATATCCAATTCCGGAGATTGGGCCAAAGTTTGAAGAAATCTTTGAAAAAACAGTAGAAATCAATACCTTGGATTATAAATTGTATCAGAATATGCAGCAAAAAATAATTGATGTGTTAGATGGTGCAGAGTATGTGCACATTACCGGAAAGGGAGCAAATAAAACAGATTTGACCGTAGCAATTCATCCATTGCAGAATCCGGAAAAAGAAAGTGCCTTTGAAAACTGTGTGGCAGATGTGAACATTCCGGTAGGAGAAGTGTTTACCTCTCCGGTGTTAAAGGGCACCAACGGACATCTACATGTAACAGAGGTCTTTTTAAACGGATTAAAATATTTAGACCTGGCATTGGATTTCAAAGATGGAATGATTGCTTCTTATACTTGTAAAAATTTTGATACCGAAGAGGAAAATCAGGCATTCTTAAAAGAAAATCTTTTAATGCATCATGAAACACTTCCGATGGGGGAATTTGCAATTGGAACCAATACCACAGCTTACAAAATGGGAATTGAATATGAGATTCAGGATAAGCTTCCGATTTTGATTGCGGAAAAGACAGGTCCGCACTTTGCAGTAGGTGATACTTGTTATAGTTGGGCAGAAGATACAGCTGTGTTTAATCCGGATGGGAAAGAAATTATTGCAAGAGAAAATGAGATTTCTGCGAAACGTAAAGAAGATGTAGAAAAGGCATACTTTAATTGCCATACAGATATTACGATTCCTTATGATGAGCTGAACAATATAACGGTAATTTATAAGGATGGAACAACAGCAGATGTTATTTGCGATGGTAAATTCGTGGTAGCGGGAACAGAAGAATTAAATAAGCCTTTAAACGAATAAAGGGCATTTTGTATTTGGAAAAATATGTGATATAATAATGTCAGCAATAGATAAAAAATGTGACTGCTTGCAGGCTAAGGTTTTTATCTATTAGCTGACTAAACAGACATGAGCAAGTAGGGCGAGTAGCCCGAATTGTGAATGGATGTTAGCAGTTTCGTGAGCTTGGAGAGCGAAGAAACTGCATTATTATATATAGTATACGAATGCCGTACAGTGAGGAAAAGCAGAGCTTTTTCGAATGTACACTGCGTAGTAAAGCTCGTATAAAATCATGATACAATTTATTAGCAGTTTCGTGATTTTGAAAAACAAAGAAATTTATAATACAAAGGAGTGGCTGAAATGGAAGAGTTCAGAGTAAAAGTACGAAGATTCAGTAACAAGGATAACCGAGTGGAAAAGGTCAATTATACCGCATTAATCATCGTAACATTATTAGAAGTATTATTGATTTTGGCATTATCGGTGCAGACTTTTGCGGTAAAAACAGATTATGGAATGTTAGGATTAATTCCATTGATTGTAATGTTAGTAGGGTGTATTGTAAACTGGTGTTACTATTTTAAGGATAAGTCTAGTAACAAGTTACGTTATATTATGTTGGCAACGTATTTGGTTGGATATGCATATTTAATGTTCACAGGAACGAGAATTATGGTAAGTACTTATATTTACCCGATTTTAGTGGTGGCAATTTTGTATTATGATAGAAAATTCAATGCAATTATGTGTGGAATTGCAGCAGGAATTTCCGTGATAAGAGCGCTGATATGGATGCCAAGTGGCTACCTCATATCAGATGACGAAGCTTTAACTAGTATCGTGCTGAGCTGTTTGATTTTTTGGGTGATTTTTATTGCAGGGAAAACAGCAAAGCAGTTTGACCACGATGCAATACATACGATGCAGGATGAAAAGAAGATGCAGGATATCATGGTACAGGATATTCTGAAAATTTCAGCTGCAGTTCGAAATGAAGTAGTAGACACAGACCAGTTGGTAGATAATGTAAGAACATCCTCTGATGTGGTACATAACTCTATCAAAGAGATATCAGTAAGTACACAAGTAACGGCAGAAAGTGTTCAGGAACAGACCACTATGACCTCTCAGATTCGTGAAGCTGTAGGTGAGACAGCAGAAAATGCGAAGATTATGGTACAGGCAGCAGCAGACTCAGCTAAGATGATAGATGAAAGTATGGAAGTCATGAACAATATGCGTCAGAGTGCAGCTAAGATTGGGGAAACCAATGCACTTGTGGCAGAGTCTATGAGTCAGTTACAAGAAAAGGCAAAGGAAGTACAGCAGATTACAGAAGTTATCTTTTCTATTTCCAGCCAGACGAATTTATTAGCATTAAATGCTTCTATTGAAAGTGCAAGAGCCGGAGAAGCAGGAAAAGGATTTGCAGTAGTTGCAGATCAGATTCGTGAATTGGCAGAACAGACCAGACAGTCCACAGAGAAGATTTCCGGTATTATAGAGGAATTAAATGTAGATGCACAGAATGCATCTCAGGTAGTAAATACTTCTATTGAGGCGATGAGTGAACAAAATGAGATGATTGAAAATGCATCAGATGGATTTGTGTCTATTCGTGATAATGTAGATACATTAGCTCAAAAAGTAGATGATATAGATAAGAAGATAGAAAATCTGGTATCATCCAATGACACAATTATTGAAAGTATCAGTCAGTTGTCAGCAACCAGTGAAGAAGTATCAGCCAGTGCCCAAGAAGCAGAAGAACGCAGTCAACAGAATCAGCGTGAGACACAGCAGGCAAAACAGCTGTTGAATAAGATGTTAGATACGGTACATGAATTCACTAAGTATCAGAATGATTCACAAGGTGATAAATAATCATAAATATATAAGCAGAAGGAGAACGATGATGGCAAAAGTAGGAATCGTAATGGGCAGTGACTCAGATATGCCAGTTATGGCAAAGGCAGCAGATATTTTAGAAGAATTAGGAATTGAGTATGAAATGACAATTATTTCTGCACATAGAGAACCTGATGTATTTTTTGAATATGCAAAGTCTGCTGAAGAAAAAGGATTTAAAGTAATTATTGCAGGAGCAGGAATGGCAGCACATCTTCCGGGTATGTGTGCAGCAATTTTCCCAATGCCGGTAATCGGTATTCCAATGCATACAACATCTTTGGGTGGAAGAGATTCTTTGTATTCTATCGTACAGATGCCTTCCGGTATTCCGGTAGCAACAGTTGCAATCAATGGCGGAGCAAATGCAGGACTTCTTGCAGCAAAGATTTTAGCAACATCTGATGAAGCATTACTTGGAAGATTAAAGGAATATTCCAAGAAGTTAAAAGAGCAGGTAGAAGCAAAAGATGCTAAATTGCAGAAAGTTGGTTATAAAGAATATAATAAGTAAAACCAAAAGATAAAAAGCAGGCAGTGATAATGTTGATACATCGTCACTGCCTGTTTTCATATCTTATTATTTCATATCCAGCCAAATTAAAAGGCAAAACTTAAAAGTCCAAATGCAAATAGAAGAAAAATCAATACGATTGCAATTAGTAGTAAAATAAGAAGCGTAATGGTAAGCTTTTTCCATTTGCCTTCCTTGAAAGTCAGGTACATCACATCGAATACATCAATGAAAAAGAAAAATTGTAAAATAGAATGCAGCACCGCAGTTGTACTAGAGCGAAATCCTGCCTTTTGGGATAAACACAAATAGGAAATGGTATAAGGTGCACCAAGAGCAAGTATCAGCCACCCAATAGCACATAATATCAATGCCATCGCAGGTCCGAAGAACAGCATAAATGGAACTGGCATAAGCGCAAGGAGAACGGTTGCAATAACAAAAATGCCCCCAATAACAAAAAACGGAATTAAGGCATATTTCACAAGTACGGCGCAATTAAGCATAATATGGCGGTATTCAGGTTTGCAACATTTTGCAGCAACAATAATATTCAGTATTCCGAAGATAAAACAAATATACTTAACATAGGACAAGATTGGAAAATCTTCTGAATACGAAGAAAATACCGGAAACAGGTACAAAGACACCACATATAAAAGTGGAAAAACATAAATACGGGTTAAATTTTTTGATTCGTTCATAACTTCCCTCATTTCTGTAAGATATAATAATAGTAACTTTTATACATTATAATAAAAGAAAAAAATTTTTTCAACTAAAACAATACTTGCAAATTTGAAAAAATATTGATATAATCATTTTCGTTGAAAATTTTACAAGGCAATTTAGATGAAAATGGTAGTGAGATGGTACGCATATCATCGTAACGAAAGTTATGAAATGCGTAGGTCTCGCTATTTTTTTGTACAATGAAAAGGAGGAAATTAAAATGCCAAAGACAAAGTTTCAAGAAGTTATTTTTACAATTATGATGGTACTGGTAATGGTGTATGCTATGGTGGTATACAATATTTCAATGGATAAGGGCGGACTGGAAAATCAAGTATTTTTGCTGGCATTTGGCGAATTAGGAATTATGGGCGTTATTGGTTTTGTTTTGGAAATGTTAATAGCAGGACCCTTAGCCAAAAAACTTGCATTTCGCTTAGTAACTCCAGGCGAAGATAAGTCAATTATTGTGATACTTGCTATTTCAGCCATGACAGTATGTGTAATGTGTCCGATGATGAGTTTGGTAGCAACGGTATTATTTAAGGGTGTTGACAGCCAATTGATTGCAAAGTGGATTCAGATTACAGTAGTAAATTTTCCAATGGCATTGTGTTGGCAGATATTTTTTGCAGGTCCACTGGTAAGAATGATATTTGGACGTATCTTTCCGGAAAAGTAAAAAGTGTTTTTATAAGAAAAAACGAATCAACACATCAAATAAATTAGTAAAACTAATAAAAACTATTACAATATATAATTGGCATTTCTATAGGAATCAAGGTACAATGTAAGAAGGAATATAACCATGATTTTTTATTGTAGGAGGAAAAACAATGGATTACAAGAATTCAGGTGTAGATATTGAAGCAGGATACAAGTCCGTAGAATTAATGAAGAAATATGTAAAGGAAACCATGCGTTCAGAAGTATTAGGTGGACTTGGTGGATTCTCAGGTGCGTTTTCTTTAAAGGCAATCAAAGAAATGGAGAACCCGGTTCTTTTATCTGGTACAGATGGATGTGGAACCAAGGTAAAACTTGCATTTCTTTTAGATAAGCATGATACTATCGGAATTGACTGTGTGGCAATGTGTGTAAATGATGTTGCTTGTGCAGGTGGAGAGCCATTGTTCTTCCTTGACTATATTGCATGCGGAAAGAACTACCCAGAGAAAATTGCAACCATCGTAAGTGGTGTTGCAGAAGGATGTAAACAGTCCGGATGTGCATTAGTTGGTGGAGAAACAGCAGAACACCCAGGACTTATGCCAGAAGATGAATATGATTTGGCTGGATTTGCAGTAGGTGTTGTAGATGAAAAAGATATTATTACCGGAAAAGATTTAAAGGCAAATGATGTATTGATTGGTATGGCATCTTCCGGTGTTCATTCCAATGGATTCTCTTTAGTTCGTAAGATTTTCCGTATGGACAAAGAAACATTAAATACATATTTTGATGAATTGGGAACTACACTTGGAGAAGCACTTCTTGCTCCAACCAGAATCTATGTGAAGGCACTTCGTTCTATCAAAGACGCAGGTATTCGTGTAAAAGCATGTAGCCATATTACCGGCGGTGGTTTCTATGAAAACGTACCAAGAATGTTACCGGAAGGAAAACATGCAGTAATCGAAAAGAACAGCTATGAAGTTCCACCAATCTTTAAGATGATGGCAAGAGAAGGAAATGTGGAAGAACAGATGATGTACAATACCTATAACATGGGAATTGGTATGATTGTAGCAGTTGACCCGGCAGACGTAGATAAAACAATGGAAGCTATTAAAGCGGCCGGAGATACTCCATATGTAATCGGAAAAATCGAAGATGGAGAAAAAGGAGTAACCTTATGCTAAAACTGGCAGTTCTCGTATCCGGTGGTGGTACTAATTTGCAGGCAATTATGGATGCCATAGATAATGGTACCATTACCAATGCTAAAATAGAGGTAGTAATCAGCAACAACCAAAATGCATATGCACTAGAACGTGCAAAACAGCATGGGATAGAAGCATTATGTATCGCTCCGAAAGAGTTTGAAAATCGCGAAGCATTTAATAAGGCATTTTTGGAAAAATTAGATAGCTTCGGAGTAGATTTGGTAGTACTGGCAGGATTTTTGGTAGTAATACCGGAAATCATGATTCAGAAATATCGTAATCGTATTATTAACATTCATCCATCACTGATTCCATCTTTTTGTGGGACAGGCTACTATGGCTTAAAGGTTCATGAAGGAGCTTTGGCAAGAGGTGTGAAAGTGACAGGAGCAACCGTTCATTTTGTGGACGAAGGAACAGATACCGGTCCGATTATTTTACAAAAGCCGGTGATGATAGAACAAGGGGATACACCGGAAGTTTTACAGCGTCGCGTGATGGAACAGGCAGAGTGGAAGATTTTACCACAGGCAATTGATTTGATTGCCAATGGAAAAGTAGAAGTAATCGATGGAAAAACAGTCATCAAGGACTAGGAGGCAACAATGAAAGTATTAATCGTAGGAAGTGGCGGAAGAGAACATGCCATTGCTACAAGTGTAGCGAAGAGCGCAAGAGTAGATAAGATATATTGTGCACCCGGAAACGCAGGAATTGGTCAGATTGCAGAATGTGTTCCAATCGGAGCAATGGAATTTGATAAATTAGTAGCATTTGCCAAAGAAAAAGAAATTGACTTTACGATTATCGGAATGGATGATCCATTAGTCGGTGGTGTTGTAGATGCATTTGAAGCAGAAGGTCTTAAAGTATTCGGACCAAGAAAAAATGCAGCAATCTTAGAAGGAAGCAAGGCTTTCTCAAAGGATTTAATGAAAAAGTACAATATTCCTACCGCAGCATATGAGAATTTTGATGATGCAGATAAGGCACTTGCATACTTAGAAACTGCAAAAATGCCAATCGTATTAAAAGCAGACGGACTTGCACTTGGAAAAGGTGTGTTAATCTGCAATACCTTAGAAGAAGCTAAGGCTGGTGTGCAGGAAATTATGTTGGATAAGAAGTTCGGTTCCGCAGGAAATCACATGGTAGTGGAAGAGTTTATGACCGGACGTGAAGTATCTGTACTTTCCTTTGTAGATGGAAAAACAATTAAGATTATGTCTTCTGCACAGGATCATAAACGTGCAAAAGATGGTGATCAGGGATTAAACACCGGTGGAATGGGAACATTTTCCCCAAGTCCATTCTACACTCCGGAAGTAGATGAGTTTTGCAAAAAATATGTATATCAGGCAACAGTAGATGCAATGGCAGCAGAAGGACGTCCCTTTAAAGGAGTTATTTTCTTTGGATTAATGCTTACCGAAGACGGACCAAAGGTATTAGAGTATAATGCACGTTTCGGTGATCCGGAGGCACAGGTAGTTTTACCGAGAATGAAGAATGATATCATTGATGTAATGGAAGCATGTGTGAATGGAACATTAGACCAGATTGACTTACAGTTTGAAGATAATGCAGCAGTATGTGTGGTATTAGCATCTGATGGTTATCCGGTATCTTATGAGAAAGGATTGCCAATCGAAGGTCTTGAGAACTTTGATGGAAAAGACGGCTATTACTGTTTCCATGCCGGAACAGCATTGAAGGATGGAAAGATTGTTACCAATGGCGGACGTGTGCTTGGAGTAACAGCAAAAGGAAAAGACTTAAAAGAAGCTCGCGCTAATGCTTATGCAGCAACAGAGTGGATTCAGTTTGCAAATAAATATATGCGTCACGATATAGGAAAGGCTATTGACGAGGCATAAGAAAAAAAGTCATGTAAGAAATATAACAAATATAAATATATTGTAGTAGAAAGGAATCTGTTTTGCAGAATGGCAGGACAGATTCTTTTTCTATCATAGGAAATACTGTGTTACATTGAAGTGCAAAAAGTCTGGTGAGTGGACTCTTTATTCTATCATAGGAAACATTCGTTACATGAATGTGTGAGTGGTGCAAAAAAAATTGTCTGAATATAGTGATAAAGTGCTAAAAATATATAAGTTTTTTGTCAATCATAAAAAAATGATATAAAACACAGAAAAGTAATATTGACAGAATATGAAAAAATAAATAAAAATAGAAGAGTAGGTAAGGGAGGTATCAAATTTTTTAAGGAGGAAAAAAGAAAAATGAGACAAAAAGAGAGAAGGTTTTTTAGTCTGATATTAACATGGCTGATGCTGTGTTCTGCAGTTCTTGGTATTACTACGGGGACAACACTTCAGGCTAACGCTGCGGAGGTATCTACCGTAGCAACTGTATCATCATCCAACATTGAAGCACAAGATGATATACAGGATGGGGTTACATTACATTGTTGGAACTGGTCCTACAATAATATTACAGCGAATTTGGATACAATTGCTGCGCAGGGGTACACAGCAATTCAGACATCACCGATTCAATTCGCGAAAGAGGCTACGACTGGAAAGTCAGTAGGTACAAATTGGTGGGTATATTATCAGCCGGCAGGATTTTTTATTGATAACACAGGAAACAGTGCACTTGGAACAAAGGCAGAATTTGAAAATATGTGTCAGAAAGCACACGAAAAAGGAATCAAGGTTATTGTAGACGTAGTTGCAAACCATATGGGAAATCAGACAAGAAATAACCTTGCAACAACCATTGTTCCGGATATTCGTAATGATGCAAGCTGCTGGCATGATATTACAAAAAATACAACAGATTATAGCAATAGATATGATATTACACAGCATTGTATGGATGGACTTCCAGATTTAAATACAGGAAGTGGCAAAATTCAAAACTATGTATTAAATTATTTAAAAGAGTGTATTGATGCAGGGGTAGATGGTTTCCGTTTTGATGGTGCAAAACATATTGAAACTCCAGAGGATTCTTCTTCCGGATGCGGAAGTAATTTCTGGCCAACTGTTATCAATGGCGCGACCTCTTATGCAAAATTTACAAGAAATATAGATTTATATTGCTACGGAGAAGTGTTAGACGCTCCGGATAGTTCCGGAAAATTACCAATTACTGCTTACACAAAATACATGAGTGTAACAGATAATCAGACAGGAAATGATGTTCGTAATAATGTAAACAGTGGAAATGCTTCTAGCGCAGCATCTTCTTATTATTACAAGGCAGCAGCAGGAGCAGATAAATTAGTATTATGGGCAGAATCTCACGATACTTATGCAGACAATAAGTCTTCCGGAGTATCTACAGAAAATATCAATAAGACATGGGCAATTGTTGCAGCAAGAAGTAAAGCAATGGATCTTTATTTTGCAAGACCATACAGTCGTTCTAGCAAACTTGGTGATGCAGATAGAACTGGATGGGCAAATACAGAAGTTGCAGCAGTCAATAAGTTCCATAATGCTTTTGCAGGTCAGGAAGAATATATGCGTGCAGAGGGAAGTATTGCATATTGTGAAAGAGGAACTTCCGGTGTTGTTCTGGTAAATTGTAATACAGACCCAAGAAAACAAAGTGTAGAGGTAAATGTAAAAGCAAATCAAATGGCATCTGGTACATATAAAGATCAGATTACAGGTGAGACGTTTACGGTACAAAATGGACGGATTAGCGGAAAAATCGGAAATACCGGAATTGCAGTTGTATACAATGCAGAAACAAATCCAACCGCATCTATTTCTCCAAATGGAGGAAATTTCTCTAGTGATACTTATAAGGTAACCGTTGGAATGAAGAATGCAGACAGCGCAACCTATCAGGTAGGAAATAAAGCTGCACAGGCATTCAGCGGAACAAAAGAAATTACCATTGGCGAAGGAATGGAAGTTGGAGACAGTGTTACTGTTACTGTAGTTGCTGTAAAAGGCGACAAGCAGGATAAGGTTTCTTATACTTTTACAAAAGTAGAAAAGTCAGAAAATATTGCATACATTAAGTTACCGTCAGGCTGGTCTGAACCGGTATATTGTTATGCTTATGATTCAGCTACAGAAACCAAGAATAATGGCGTATGGCCAGGGGAAAAAATGACAAGTGAAGGAAACGGAATATATAGCTGTGAAATATCAGAAGAGATTGAAGCACCAAGAGTTATTTTCTATAGCAACAATATAAATCGTTATCCGGCAGATATGGAAGACGGATTATTGTTAAATGGTTCTATGATTTACAAGGATGGTAGCTGGGAAAGCTATACACCGGCAGAGAGCGGAAGTGTGGAAGTGGCATATGTGGATGAAGCTGGAAATCAGTTAGCAGATAGCGAAATCCAGACGGGATTAGTCGGAAGTAATTATGTAACAACTGCAAAACCAATCAACGGATATACATTAAAAACAACTCCGGACAATGCATCAGGCATATATGTAAAAGGAATTATCAAAGTTACTTACGTTTATGAAAAGAGTGACGTAGTAGCAGGAAATACAGCATATATTGAACTGCCATCTGGTTGGAAAAGTGACGTATACTGTTATGTATATTCACAAAATGATGAGTCGGTAAAAAATGCTGCATGGCCGGGGGTAAAAATGACAAAAGTATCTGGAAATATCTATAAATATGATGTACCGGATACCATTGCAAATCCATTAGTTGTTTTTAACGACAAGAACCAACAGTATCCAGCCTCCATGCAAAAGGGACTCTCCTTAAAAGGTTCCATGATTTATCAGGGAAATCAGTGGAAGAATTATACTGGAGAAATAGTGGAGACAAAGAATATTGCATACTTTAAAAAGCCTGCAAACTGGAAAAGTGACGTATACTGTTATGTATATTCCGCAGATAATGAATCTGTGAGAAATAGTGCATGGCCAGGTGTGAAAATGACAGTAAATGCAGACGGTACATATCAGTATGAAGTATCAAATGATATCGCCAATCCGTTAGTTATTTTTACGGATGGAACCAATCAGTGTCCGGCAGCTATGCAGAAAGGACTTTCATTGAAAGGTTCTATGATCTATGACAATGGAAGTTGGAGTATATATCAGTAAAAGATATTTTTAACACCATTATTATGAAAATACGAAGGGTTGCTTTCTTATGATAAAAATTGTAAGTAGCAGCCCTTTTGTGAAAAAGTCACAAAAAAGTAAAAAAAAGAAAAAATATATTGACAAAAGTAATAAAGAGAATTATGATAAATCTATCAAATGCAAACGTTTGCATTTATTTTTTGCAGAACAGTGCAAACGTTTGCACAAAGGAGAGAATATGACAGTTACAATAAAAGATATTGCAAAAAAAGTGGGCGTGAATCCCTCAACAGTTTCGAGAGTAATTAATGGAACTGCAAGTATTTCAAATGAAACAAAGGAAAAAATTTATGCAACTATGAAAGAAATGGATTATTACCCAAATAGTTTAGCGAGAAGTTTGGTAAATGGGAGTACTTTTACCATTGGATTGGTTATGGATGCAGGTAATCGAGATGCTTTTTCAAATGCATTTTTTATTCAAAGTGTTTCTGCGATTGAAACAGTTTCTCAGGAGCGGGGTTATAATTTGCTGATTACCAGTGACAAGAATTTAGAGAATGAAAATGCAGTAAAACATTTGGTGCTTGAACATAAAGTAGATGGTGTGATTCTTCCGATTTCCAGTATGACGAAAAAATTGGTTGAATTCTTTCTTAATAATGAAACTCCTTTTGTAATAATGGGAGAGCCGGAAGAGAAGCAGCCAGAGGTTTGCTGGGTTGATATGGATAATGAGCAGGGAGGAAGTCTGGCAGTTACACACTTACTGGACTGTGGATACAAACACCCTGTTTTACTTGTAGAGAGTCAGGAAGAGATGTTTGAGAAGAAGAGAATTCTTGGATTTCAGAGAGAACTAGAAAGAAGAAAAATGTTTGAAAATCGAGAAGATATTGTAGAATGTGGAAAACAGGGAAAACAGGTTAGCGCCTGGGTTTCAAAATTGTTACGAGGAGAGGTAAGTGGAGACAGTATTATTTGTACAAATAACATTGTGGCATATCATGTATTACAGGAATTAAAGAAAGGAGGGAAAAAAATCCCAGAGGATATAGGGGTAATGACCTTTGACAATTATCCTTTGGCGGAGTACATGGAACCAGCACTTACAGTAGTAGATGTAAATACCTATATGCTGGGAGAAGAGGCTGCAATCGTATTATTTGATAAAATAAAACAGGTTGAAAAAAAGGAAAAGAATATTTTAATTCCAACCAAGATTATGAAACGCAAATCGACACAAAAAGGAGGCTGAGATGTGAAAAGGGAAGCAGTATTTCATATCAATACAGAAGAATTTGTTTATCCGGTGTCCAGAAATCAGTTAGTAGTAAAAATAAGAACTGCTAAAAAAGAGATAAAAAAGTGTAGCGTGATTTATTGGGACAGAACAGATAAAACAAAGAAAAAAGAGGCAGTGTTGTCATGTAGTGAAAGAGACGAACTGTTTGATTATTTTCAGGGAAGACTTTTGTTTTCCAAAATAGCAAGATATCATAAATACTATTTTTGTTTGGAGGATATTGAAGGAAAACAGTGGTACTATACAGTAAATGGTATAAGTAGAATGATACCGGATGATGGTTATTTTGAATATTTATATGCCAATGAGAAGGATGTTATTTCTTATCCTAAATGGGCAAAGGGAATTGTATATTATCAGATATTTCCAGAGCGATTTTGTAATGGAGATAAGGAAAACAATCCTAAAGGTTGTCAGGAATGGGGAACCATGCCTACAAGAGAAAATTATATGGGAGGTGATTTAAAGGGAATTACAGAAAAAATTACTTATTTAAGTCAACTGGGGGTTGAATGTTTGTATTTGAATCCGATTTTTGAGGGTGATTTTAACCATAAGTATGCAACCACCGATTATTTTGAAATAGATCCCATATTTGGGACAAAGGAAGATTTTCGAAAGTTAGTAGAAAGATGCCATTATTATGGAATAAAAATTATTCTGGATGGAGTCTTTAATCACACTGGAGTTTGTTTTAAACAATTTCAGGATATTTTAGAAAAACAAGAGAAGTCGGAGTATAAAAATTGGTTTTTCATTGAACATTATCCGGTGAAAATTACACATTATGATTATGAATGTGTAGGTGCATATAAGTGGATGCCGAAGCTAAATTCTTCAAATAAAGAAGTAAGGCAATTTATCTTACAGGTAATGGAATATTGGATAAAAGAATTTCAAATTGATGGATGGAGGTTGGATGTTTCTGATGAAGTAGATAGTACTGTGTGGCAGGAAGCAAGACTATATTTAAAAGAAAGATATCCGCAGATTTTGTTAATAGGAGAAACGTGGGGATATGGTGGCAGGCTTTTGCGTGGAAACCAATTAGATACAGTTATGAATTATATGTTTCGAGATGCAGTAAAAGAATATTTTGGAACAGAGCAAATTTCTGCAGAAGTATTTGATTATCGTCTCAATCATATGTTGGGACTTTATAGACAAGAAACAAATCAGATTATGTACAATCTGATAGATAGTCACGATACAGAGCGTTTTTTATTTTATTGCAAGGAAGATAAGAAAAAAATGAAACTTGCAGTTGCATTTCAAATATTATTTATTGGTTCGCCGGCAATCTATTATGGTGATGAAGTGGGAATGACAGGAGACAATGACCCGGATTGCAGAAGGTGTATGTTGTGGGGAGAGAATGCAGATAACGCTATGTATAACTGGTATCGAAAGTTCATTCAGATCAGAAAAAAGTATGACGCAGTCAGAACAGGAAATTATCGTACCATAATTGTAGATAATGATAGAAATATTTTTGGCTTTTTGAGAAGAGAAGGAACAGAGCATATTTATGTAATCATCCACAAAGGAAAAGATGAACAGGAAGTTCAATGCCCGGTACTTGAAGAAGCTGAATATGAAGAAATTTTAGAGGGACAGAGTTTCACCTGTGAGAAAGTACAAAACAGACAGAGATTTTACAATGGGGACATAACAGAATATCGAGCAGTAATTTCACTGAAAATGAAACCGTATTCTGTAAAAGTCATAAGCAAAAAGAAGGAGGAAAAAGAAAATGAAAGGATGTAAAAAAATACTGGCAATTTTACTCACTACCGTAACATGCTTGGCGGCTATGACCGGATGTGGAAAATCACCAGTAAAATCTGAAACCGACTCGAAGAGCCGAGAAACAGCAAAGGAAAATGGGGGAGAAGTTACGATTAACTTCTGGCATCATTACAGTGCACAATCAGCAGAAAATGATACCTTAACAAAGGTGTTAATTCCCAAATTTGAAGAGGAAAACCCCGGAATTAAAGTAAATGCGGTTTCCCATGAATGGGCTGATTTACATGAAAAACTGTTAATCAGCGCACAGTCAGATACATTACCCGATGTAGCAAGACTTGACAGTGCATGGGTTCCAGAATTACAAGAAATGGGAATACTGGTTCCATTGGATGAAGAAATGTCAGACTTTGGGGAAGTCGCTGACGGTCTTTTGGAAAGTGCCATGAGTACTGCCGTGATTGGAAAACATACCTATGGTTTAGCATTAAATACGAATACTAAAATTTTGTTTTATAATGTACAGGCACTGAAAGATGCCGGAATTGAAGTTCCAAAAACCATGGATGAATTTGTAAAAGCTGTAAAAGAATTATCCGGAACAAACAGTGCAGGACAACAGATTTGGGGGTATGATGAACCAGGATTAGCCGGTTGGAATCTGTGTCCGTTTATCTGGAGCATGGGAGGTTCCATTACCAATGAAGAAGAAACCCAGGCTTCAGGCTATATTAACAGTCCTGAGACAGTAAAAGCAATTGAAACATTGCAGGAACTTTATCAGGATGGTGCAATTACCGGTTGGAACAGCGGAGATATTCCAATGACGGACGGATTTGGAACAGGCAGATATATGATGCTGTTAGAAGGTCCGTGGAAAATCTCCGAAATGGAGGGTGCTTATCCTGACTTCGAATACGCTACTGCGGAAGTTCCGGCAGGAAAAGGTGGATCCATTTCTGTATTAGGTGGAGAAGATATAGCAATGTTTAATAGTGCACACAAAGAAGCTGCATGGAAATTTATGAAGTTTATGACAAGCGAGTATGCACAGGAAGAAATGGCAAAGTGTGATCAGATTCCGGTTAATAAAGAAGCACTGGAATCTGATACAGTAAAACAAGCCAATTTTGCTCCATTTTTGGATGCAATTACAACTGCCAAGTCAAGACCTACGGTATCCTGTTGGTCAGAAATGGATAATGAATTATCCGTAGCAGTCACCTCTGTAATGAATGGTGAAAAAACAGCACAGGAAGCAATGGACGAACTGGCAGAAAAATATGATGAAATGCTATCTCTTCTTTATAAATAATTATTATAGCTTGAAAAAATAATAAAGTCAAATAGCTGGGGCTGTCGCACTGGCAGCCCTGCTTTTTATATCTAAAGTAGGAAGGCGTGCATTATGAAAACATCCAAAAAGAGTAGAATAGAAATTGTTTTATTGTTGCTTCCAGGGTTGCTGGTATTTGGAATTTTTACAGTATATCCTATTATAAAGTTATTTATAATGAGTTTTTTTCAATGGGATTTTGGGAGCATGTTTGGACAGAGTTTTATTGGATTAGAAAATTACAGGGAAGTGATACAGGACAAGTATTTTCAAACTGCATTTGTAAATTCCCTGATATATACATTAGTTACAGTACCGGGACAAATGGTATTAGGACTTTTAATAGCACTTTTGTTGAATAAAATAGCAAGATTTAAAGTGGGATATCGAGTATTGTATTATTTACCGGTGATTACATCATGGGTAGTAGCTTCTTTGATATTTAAATATGTTTTTAATACAGAGGGATTGTTAAATTATTTTTTGACAAATGTAATACATATTACTATTCAGAATGTACATTGGTTGGATACGCGCTGGGGGGGACTTGCAGTGGCGATGCTTCTGGGAATATGGAAGGGAATCGGCTGGAATATGGTGGTGTTTTTAGCAGCATTGCAGACAGTTCCAAATGATTTATATGAAGCAGCTTCAATTGATGGTGCCGGTGCAATTAATAAATTTTTTCATGTTACATTGCCAAGCATTAGAGGAACAATATTATTTGCTTTGGTAATGCTTACGATAGGTGGATTTAATGTATTTACTTCTACCAAAATGATTACAGGAGGAGAACCGGGACATCAGACGGATGTAATTTTGACATGGATGTATTATAAAGCATTTAGTACAGGTGCATTTGGTTATTCAGCAGCATTATCATTTATTACTACAATTGTTTTAGCGTGCCTGGCATTAATTCAGTTCAAAATGATGAGGCAAGAGGATAAGTAGGAGGAAGCAGATGAAAAAGAAAACAGGAATCCAGATAATTCTGCATATGTTGTTAATTGCAGGACTCAGTATAGTTGTGCTTCCTATGGTTTATATGGTTAGTACTTCATTAAAACCTAATGGTGCACTTTATGAATATCCACCTAAGTTTTTACCAGCGTTAGAGGAAATAACTCTGGAAAATTATTCTTATATATTAGGTGAAGGAAAATTTTATATTAATTTTTTGAATAGTGTTTTTGTCTCTACTTTGTCGGTTTTATTAGCAGCTGTAATTGCTTCGGCATTGGGATATGTAATAGCACGTTTTGAATTTCCAGGAAAGAAATTTCTTTTTTCCTTTATAATATTAACGATGATTATTCCGGGAATGACTTTGATTATTCCGCAGTATGAGCTGGCAGTAAAATTAAATACAATCAACAGTCTGGTAGGTTTAATTCCTTTTTATGTGGCATGGACGATACCGTATTCTACATTTATGATAAAGGGATTTGTGGAAAATATCCCAAGAGAACTTGATGAGGCAATTTATATGGATGGAGGAAGTGTATTTACAGTGTTTGCAAAAATTATTCTTCCATTGGCAAAGCCGGGAATTGCATCTGTTTCTATTTTTAATTTTTTAACGGCATGGGAAGAGTTTCCTTGGGCAAATACGGTAATCAATGATAACCTCAAGCGCACATTGCCGATTGCAATTTCAGGATTTTTTGGACAGCATCAGTTTACACAGTGGGGATATGTATTTGCATTATCTGTATTTAGTTTGTTACCAATTTTACTAGTATTTATCTTTTGTCAGAAATTTTTTGTAGAAGGGCTGACAACAGGAAGTGTAAAAGGATAGTTGCAGTTATTAGAAAATATTGTGCATTGTTTTTTTGAATGAATTCTTATATAATCTTAGGATGAAAAGTGCAGTTCAGTTACTTTATAAAAAAGAACGGATTGCAGATAAAATGATGAGAAATACAGGAAAAGAAACATATGTTACAAGATTTTGATTTAGAAAAGATAGTAGAGCCATTGTTAGAATGGTTTCAGGAAAATGCCAGAGTTTTACCATGGCGAGAATCACCTACACCTTATCGGGTGTGGGTGTCAGAAATTATGCTGCAACAGACCAGAGTAGAGGCAGTAAAACCATATTTTGAACGATTTACCAAAGAATTGCCGGAAGTAGCGGCGTTAGCCACATGCGAAGAGGAAAAGCTCTTAAAACTGTGGGAAGGTTTGGGTTACTATAATCGTGTAAGAAATATGCAGGTTGCGGCAAAGACTGTTATGGAAGAATATAACGGAATACTTCCGGCAGATTATGAAGCATTATTAAAGCTAAAGGGAATTGGAAGTTATACGGCAGGAGCAATAGCATCAATTGCCTACCAGATTCCTGTGTCGGCAGTAGATGGAAATGTACTCCGGGTAATCTCTAGGGTAACCGGGGATTACTCGGATATTATGAAGCAATCAGTTCGTGCGGAAATGGAGAGAGCTTTGAAGAATATTATGCCCCAAAATCGGGCAGGAGCATTTAATCAGGCATTGATGGAGCTTGGAGCAACTGTTTGTGTACCAAACGGAGCACCCTCTTGTGAAAAATGTCCCTGGCAGAACTTTTGTGTGGCAAATCTTCAAAATTGTTGGCAGGAAATTCCGGTAAAGACAAAAGCAAAGGCAAGGCGAATAGAAGAAAAGACAGTATTTATTATCCGAGACGGAGAAAAGATTGTGTTGCATAAACGCCCTGCAAAGGGACTGTTGGCGGGATTATATGAATTTCCCAATACGACAGGACATTTAACGGAAGAAGAAGCATTAGCGTGGGTAAAGAAACATAAATTATCGCCACTTCGAATTCAAAAGTTAGAGCCGGCAAAACACATTTTTTCCCATGTAGAATGGCATATGCAAGGCTATATGATTCGTGTGGATGAATTGACACAGGACAAAAGCGGTATGCTTTTTGTAGACGTAAAAGACTCCGAAGAGAATTATCCGATTCCGGCAGCCTTTGGTGCTTATACCAAATATATGAACATTCGACTTGGAAATGAAAAGTTTGAATAAATGAGTAAAACCCTCTGCTTGTTGCAGGGGGTTTTTATGAAAAAGATTATGAGTAAAAGTGAAGTATCACTGTATCTCCGGGAGGACCTTGCGGTTAGGCAAGGCTATGAAAAAGATTTTTAGTAAGAAATTATTGAGGGGAATCAATTCATTTCTTATGCTATATACTATAACGGGAATTTGTGACTACCCTGTGTTCATATTATGAGAAATATGTAAACAATATGTGAATAAATTATGTGAAGGAGCGTAGGGAGTTTCCATTAATAGAATCTTAAGGAAAACCATTTGGATTCTTAAGCAAAATTGTGTATAATAACAATCAGTGGAGTAAAAAAGAAGGAGACATATCGATGAAATTATTATCAATTGCAATTCCATGTTACAATTCACAGGATTACATGGAACATTGTATAGAAACACTTTTGCCAGGTGGAGAAGATGTAGAAATTATTATTGTAGACGATGGATCTAAGGATCGTACAGCAGAAATTGCAGATAGCTATGCGAAAAAGTATCCAAACATTGTAAAAGCAATTCATCAGGAAAATGGTGGACACGGAGAAGCAGTAAATACAGGAATTCGTAATGCAAGCGGATTGTATTTTAAAGTTGTTGACAGTGATGACTGGGTAAATCAGGAGGCATATACTAAGATTTTGGCAACATTGCGAGAATTATCCGGTGGAAGTGAAACATTGGATATGCTGATTAGCAACTTTGTATATGAAAAAGAAGGTGCGAAACATAAAAAGGTAATGAAGTATACCGGAATGTTACCGGAAAACAAGATGTTTCATTGGGAGGATGCAAAGCATTTTCGCAAGGGAAGATACATTCTGATGCATTCTGTTATTTATCGCACGCAATTATTGCGAGAATGTGGCTTAGAGTTGCCAAAGCATACTTTCTATGTGGATAATATATTTGTATATGTGCCACTTCCATATGTGAAAAACATGTATTATCTGAATGTAGATTTTTATCGTTACTTCATCGGAAGAGAAGACCAGTCTGTTAACGAAAAGGTTATGATTAAACGAATTGATCAGCAGATAAAGGTAAATAAAATTATGGTGGAGGCAGTAGATTTGTGGAAATTACCAAATCGTAAGCTTCGAAAATATATGTTTAATTATTTAGAAATTATTACGGTAGTTTCTACTATTATGTGTATTCGTTCCGGAACAGATGAAAATCTTGAGAAGAAACGGGAACTGTGGAAATACATAAAGGAATATGATATTCGTCTGTTCCATCATTTGCGAAGAGGAATCATGGGAACAACCATGAATCTTCCGGGAAAAGGTGGTAGAAAGATTTCCGTTGCTGCCTATAAGATATCACAAAAGGTAGTAGGATTTAATTAAAGAAAACGCTCCGCTAAGGAAGCGCACCCAATGTTGTCAACTTAAGCTTTATAGTACTTGATAGGTACTATCTTTTTTCTTATTTTTGTGTTATATTTTACTTGTTGTTTTTGGTTGTTAAATGCAGCTTTTATAATTATTACTGTATTTACGCCGATTTATATTTAAGTTACGTTCACACTTACGGTTGCATCGTATTTGTGAACGTTTCTTTTTACAACATTCTATTAAATTCACTAGTTCTTCTACCAACTCTACCTGTTTAAGAACCAAACCACTTATTATGTTGTTTACCCGATAGATTACAAAGGTTTTCCTTGTTTGATAGATTCTCGTTAGTCCTTCATCATTATCTGATTCATCATCAATTTCTTGTTTTAACAGGCTGCATATATTGGATAAAAACAGGTTTATATAAAAGTCCTGTTTTATGCAAATGCTTTTTTTACCACTGAAATTTTCGATTTCAAATCGGCTTTTGATTTCCTTATATTTTCCTTCAATTCCCCAACGTAAGAAATATAACTCTTTAAAAGCGACATGGGCAATTTCTTCTTTTGAGAGATTAGTGATTAAATACTCTTCAGTTCCATTTTCAAGTCGCAAGTGTATTGTTCGAAGTGTTCGGCATTTACTTCCACATTTTCTGTACACCTCATCATCTTCTGTATTGGTATTTCTGAGTCTGCTCATCTGCTCCTTTACACGAATGACAAATTTGATATTGTTATCAAATAAATATCCAAGAAATTCATAAGCCGGGTACCCTCTGTCAAACACTACAATACAATTATCCTGGGAGTTCCTGAATACTGTATTTTCTAATAGTGTTTTTGCCATATTTCTCTCATTTGTTCTATATGGACATATAACCCCGTCAAGAATTACATCATTTAGGACATCATAAAGCAGAGATGCACTTGCTCCTGCTATTTGTGTACCAAAACGTGACTTCATATTTCCAAACTCTTTTAAAGTTTCTGGTGTTGTCGGAAGTTGTAAATCTGTTCTGTCAATTGCATATATCTGATATCCATTCCAATTCTTTTTAGAAATGATATTACCCATAAATTCTTTGGCTGAAAGATTTAAAAAATCATGGAAAATAGCTTCAGGCAGTAACTGCCTTGCTTTTGATATTGCCTGTCGTGATACTGGTAAGGAATCTTTCGGCATCCATTTAGAAAACCATTTATCCAATTTAATATCCAATCCATTTGTGGTGCGTTGTAATAGAAAAGCAACCAGTTGGGTCAATGGCATATTTCTTTTTCTGGTAAATGCAGTTTCATTATGCGAAAAATATTTCTTTTTTAATGACTGACAACTTACCTGCTTCTGCAATTCGATGAAAATATTCTTTACAATATCTAAATAACCCATAAATGTACCTCGCAATCAATTAGTCTATAATCAATTGCGGCGCAACATTTTTTGTTCACTTTGTCAAGTACTTTTTTTATCTTAAGTTGACAACATTGGAAGCGCACCTCGCGGAGATGAAATTAGTCATAAATGACACCGCTCGGGTGCGAAAGAGTCCGACAAGCGGACTCTTTTTTATGTAATTCAAAGAAGAAATTATACAAAATATTGTGAAAATTATAATAAATTGCTATAATAAGCAGGTAGGAGGAAAGGTTTCAATTGCGAATGGAGGAAGTAAAATGAAAAATAGTATAGGAAAGAAAGTAATTGGATTTGTGGTGCTTTTGGGTGTGCTCATGATAGGAATCTGTTTTTGTAATTTGTCTGCATTAAGTATTATACAAAATTATAACAGAGAAATTAATACAGAAGTTTCGCAGATAGAGCAAAAAGTAAAAAGTGGGGATTCTAGTGGGGCAGAAGAAATAGAGAATAACTTAAATGGTATTATAAAACATAGTAATACGAGAATTAGTGGTACATATGTATTTAATTTCATATTAGTAGGTTTGGTAATCGTTATTATGACTATTGTAATTTTTATTATAATAAGAACGATTGCAATCCCTGCCCAAAAAGCCAGTGCACGTTTAGCTGGAATTGTAGAAAAAATAGAGAATGATAGAGGAGATCTTACAGAAAGAATTGATGTGAAAACCAATGATGAAGTGGGACAGCTCGTTTCTGGTATTAATGGTTTTATGGAGCAGCTACAAGGGTTGATGCAAAAGATTCAGTCGGAATCAGACAAGATGTCAGCGTCTACATTACAAATGACGAATCAGGTGGATGCATCTAATGAAAGTGCAATGAATGTATCCTCTGCGATGGAACAACTTTCTGCTAATATGCAGGAAGTAGCATCTACATTAGAGCGAATTGCATCAGGAAGTAACGACATATTAGAGCAGGTAAAAGAAATTAATGGTAAGGCAGACGAAGGGGCAAAAATGGTGAATATCATAAAGAGCCGTTCAGGAGAAATGTACCATGACACAGTTGCGAGCAAAGAGACTGCAAATACGGTAATTACTGATATCAGAGATGTATTGGAAAGTTCAGTGAAGGAAAGCAGGAGTGTAGAGAAAATAAATGAGCTTACAGGGGATATTTTGGATATTGCCAGTCAGACAAATTTGTTGGCGTTGAATGCATCCATAGAGGCTGCAAGAGCAGGAGAGGCTGGAAAGGGATTTGCAGTAGTAGCAGATGAGATAAGAGGACTTGCAGACAGCAGTCGTGATACTGCAAATAATATTCAAAATATTAGTGGAATGGTGACAGAAGCAGTAGAAAAACTGGCAAATAATGCAGAAGAGATGTTGAAATTTCTGGATGAACAGGTAATCACAGATTATGATGGATTTGTAGATATTGTTAAGCAGTATCAGGCAGATGCTGATAATATGAATGAGATTTTACAAGAATTTGTAGAAAAAGCATCTGTAATAGAAAAAACCATGCAGGATATGAATACTGGTATCAATGATATATCTATGAATGTAGATGAAGGGGCAAAGGGAGTTTCTGATGTGGCACAAAATGCAGTAAGTCTTGTAAATGCCATTTCATTGATTCACACAGAAACTGAAAACAGTCAGAGTATTTCTTCAGAATTGCAGGGAGAAGTAAAACGATTTGAAAGAGTATAATCTTGACTTTTTGAAAAAAACAATCTATAATGCGTAACAGAGTGTGAAGCGTAAGCCACACGAAGGGGTACACCACCGCGGGTGTAGTTCTCTTCGTGGTGGCTTTTTTTATGTAATAGGAAATTTCGTTGAAATTCCCTATTACATAAAAATCCTTCTGGGCAGGATTCTTTCTTGTACCTGAAAATAAAAAATCAAAGGAGTGGGAACATGATTATCAATGGAATAGAAAAAGAGTATCCAGTGGGAATTACCTTATCAGAGGTATTAGCAAAAGAAGGATATCAACCAGAGCAGATTGCAGTAGAATGCAATGAAGAAATTGTACCAAAAGCAGAATATCAAACGTATATATTAAATGATGCAGACCAACTGGAAGTTGTAAAATTTATGGGAGGTGGCTGATAAAGGGGGAATTACCAAAACGAAAAAACTTATACATATCATGCTAGAAATAAAAGTGATGTTAGAAACAAAAGTGATGTTAGAAACAAAAGTAATGTTAGAAACAAGAGGCAATATATAGAAACACAGATGAAAATATCAACAGGAGGAAACAAGATGAAAGACGATAAACTGGTACTCGGTGGACATGAGTTCGAGTCACGATTTATTTTAGGATCAGGAAAGTATAATGTAGAGTTAATTAAGGCAGCAGTGGAGCAGGCAGGAGCAGAGATTATTACCTTGGCAGTTCGTCGTGCAAATTCAGGAGGAGCAGAAAATATTTTAGACTTTATTCCCAAGGGAGTAACTTTGTTACCCAATACTTCCGGTGCAAGAGATGCCAAAGAAGCTGTGCGAATTGCAAGACTTTCCAGAGAGCTTGGATGTGGGGATTTTGTAAAAGTTGAAATTATGCGAGATTCCAAGTATTTGCTTCCGGATAATCAAGAGACAATCAAGGCAACGGAAGTTTTAGCAAAAGAAGGATTTGTCGTGTTGCCATATATGTATCCGGATTTAAATGTAGCAAGAGATTTGGTGAATGCAGGAGCAGCAGCCGTTATGCCATTGGCAGCACCAATCGGTTCCAACAAGGGATTGGCAACCAAGGAATTTATTCAGATATTGATAGATGAAATTGATTTACCGATTATTGTAGATGCAGGAATCGGTCGTCCTTCGCAGGCATGTGAAGCAATGGAGATGGGAGCTGCGGCAGTTATGGCAAATACCGCCATTGCAACAGCAGGAGATATTACCGCTATGGCATCTGCCTTTAAGAAAGCAATAGAAGCAGGAAGAGAGGCATACCTTGCAAAACTTGGAAGAGTGTTAGAAAAAGGCGGAACAGCCTCCTCCCCAATGACAGGATTTTTAAGGGATTAGAAGAGAAAGAAGGAAGAACATGGAACAGGATACAAGACCAAGAGTAAACCATATGGAATATATGGAAGGAATGGAACAAGTAGATTCGGATATTATGGATAAAGTAATTTCTGCAAGGAATGCGTATTGTGCAGAAGATTATACCGGGGCAGATGTAAAACGTGCATTAATGAAAGACCATTTAGAAATCGAAGATTTTGCGGCACTACTTTCTCCGGCAGCAGAACCATATATCGAACAGATGGCACAAAAAGCAAAACAGGAAACGGCAAAACATTTTGGAAATTCCGTGTATATGTTTACTCCGATTTATATTTCTAATTATTGTGAAAATTACTGCGTATATTGCGGATTTAACTGCCACAATCATATCCATAGAATGAAGTTAAATACCGAAGAAATTGAAAAAGAGATGGCAGCCATTGCTAAGACCGGATTAGAAGAGATTTTGATTTTAACAGGGGAAAGCAGAACACAGTCAGATGTTTCTTATATTGGTGAGGCATGTAAGATTGCAAGAAAATATTTCAAAATGGTTGGAATTGAAGTATATCCAATGAATTCCGATGAGTATGCATATTTGCAAAAGTGCGGTGCAGATTATGTGACAGTATTTCAAGAAACATACGATTCCGATAAATATGAGACATTGCATTTGGCAGGACATAAGCGAATTTTCCCATATCGATTTAATGCTCAGGAGCGAGCACTAAAGGGAGGAATGCGTGGCGTAGCATTTGCAGCTTTGTTGGGACTGGCAGATTTTAGAAAAGACGCTTTGGCAACGGGACTTCATGCATACTACATACAACGAAAATATCCATATGCAGAAATATCATTTTCCTGTCCGAGACTGCGCCCAATTGTAAATGATGCCACAATCAATCCAAAGGATGTACATGAAAAACAGTTGCTTCAGATTATGTGTGCATATCGCTTGTTCATGCCATTTGCAGGTATGACAATTTCCACCAGAGAACGTGCAGAATTCAGAAATCATGTTATTGGTATGACAGCAACCAAAATTTCAGCAGGGGTAAGTACCGGAATCGGAAGTCATTCCGATGAGGTAGAAGAAAAAGGTGACGATCAATTTGAAATTGCAGATAGCCGAAATGTAGATGAAGTATTTGCTGCAATTAAGGAGCAGGGATTACAGCCTGTTATGAATGATTATGTTTATGTCTAGGTTTTCATTTAAACGAATTGCAGTTTCTAACTGGGGACTGTATCGGAAATATCACGGCACAGGAAAAATAGAAGATTATGTTGAACATCTGGCAAAATTAGAATATATTGGTAATCCGCCGGATAGATTGATTTTACGGGAAAAAGATTTATCAGAGGAAATATATGCCAAGTTATTGGAAATGCTCCGAAAAAAGTCAGGTCAGAGTAAGGTAGAACTAATCCCACATACTTACCTTTTAGCAGCAAAAAGTCTTGGAATGGATAAAATCCACTTGCCATTTCCTATGTTAAAAAAATATAGAAATGAAAGTGGCATGGAGAAACAGGCGTTGAAAGAAATGCGTATAATCGGAACGTCCATTCATTCGGTAGAAGAAGCAAAAGAGGCAGAACAGCTTGGGGCAAATTATGTTACGGCAGGGCATATTTTTACCACAGCTTGTAAACCGGGCTTATCGCCAAGAGGTTTGGAGTTTTTAGAAGAGGTATGCGAAAGCGTGACGATTCCGGTATATGCCATTGGTGGAATACATCCGGAAAACATAACACAAATAGAAAAAAGCAATGCAGCAGGTGCATGCATGATGTCAGAGTATATGAAAGAATCTCAGAGAACTTAGAAATAGGTTTTCAGAGATTCTTTTTATATCATAGGAAATAGCCTCCTATTACATTAAAAATGCTCCGCAAGGAAATACCATGTTACATTAACGTGTAAATGCTGTGTTTATATTTTGGAAAGAAAATCCTTACAGAATTGTAAGAAAAGTGTAAGGTAGAATGAGGGCAGATTTTACATTGGTACGGTACAATAAGAAAGAATGAAAAATTAGTTGAAGAAAAATTGGAAGTTCTTTCGTTAAAGAAAATGAAAAGAACAAGTGAGGAGGAAAATTTATGAAAGATATTACATTTACCGTACCCTGTTATAATTCAGAGAGTTATATGGAGCGTTGTATAGATACTTTATTAAGTGGGGAAGAACGAGTAGAAATTATCATTGTAGATGATGGTTCCACTGACCGAACCGGTGAAATAGCAGATAATTATGCAAAAAATTATCCGGAGATTGTAAAAGTGATTCATCAGGAAAATGGTGGACATGGTGCCGGAGTAAATGCCGGATTGGAGCATGCTACGGGCAGATATTTTAAAGTGGTGGATTCGGATGACTGGTTGGAAGAATCTCAGTTGCAGAAATTGTTGCAAACAATAGAACAATGGGATAAGAGCGATACAAGAGTAGACTTAATTGTATGTAATTATATTTATGATCACTTATACGAAGGAAAAGCAAAACGGATGACTTATGGAAATGTTTTTAAGGAAAATGTGGTCTGTGGTTGGAACGACATCGGAAGATTTCGCCCCTCTCAGTATTTAGTGATGCATGCGTTGTTTTATCGGACAGATGTACTACGAAGAGCCGGGGTAAGACTTCCAAGACATACTTTTTATGTAGATAATATTTTTGCAAATCAGCCGCTTCCGTATGTACATACTATATGTTATTTGAACTTGGATATGTATCATTACTTTTTGGGAAGAGAAGATCAGTCTGTGAATGAAAAAGTATTGATGCAACGAATTGACCAGCAAATTCGTGTGACAAAATTAGTGTCTAATTGCGCAGATATCGGAAAAGTAGAGAGACGATATCCCAAGCTTGCAAATTATTTAACCAGAAATATTTCTATTATGATGGCAATTTCCTCCATTCATTTATTACTCATAGGAACTTCAGAAGCAATGCAAAAGAGAGAAATGTTGTGGAATTATATCAAGAATCACAATCAGAAATTATATTTTAAATTGAAGAGAAGAACCATAAGCGGATTGACTTATCTGCCGGGAAGGTTCGGAGCAGGAATTACACTTGCCGGATATAAAACAGCACGAAAGATATATCAGTTTAATTAGAAATAAAAATACAGAGGAAAAGAGGCAAAATAATGGAAAAAATATATTTTGCACTGGTAGATACACCGGGGCTGTTTGCATCCATCATACGAAGAGTCACAAAGAGTAATTATATCCATGTGGTAGTGGCATTGGATCAGGAATTGCAAAGGGCATATAGTGTGGGAAGAAGAAATCCGTTTATTCCATTAAGTGCAGGATTTGAAAGAGAAAATATATATCAGATTGTACAGGCATTTCCCACAGCACGTTATCGAATCGTGAGCTTGGAATGTACCAAAGAACAGAAAGCGCAGATAGAGCAGCAGTTAGAAGAATGTTATCAGCAGAGATTTCATTATCATTATTGTATCGTAGGATTGTTATTTATTCTTTTACAAAAGCCCTTCTATCAGAAAAATCACTATACCTGTTCTTCATTTTCTGCAAAGCTGTTAGAAGAAAACGGAATGAAGTTGTTTGAAAAACATTTTTCACTGGTAACCCCAAGAGATTTTTATGAGTTGCCACAAACCCATGTGGTGTATGAGGGAGCATTGCAGGAATTTATTGGAGCAGTACAGGCGGGAAATGCATACTAGGAGAATTAGGAGAAGGGGACAATATGAAACGAAAAAATCTGATAAGTGCAATAATTTTATTGCTATTAATGTTATTAACCTTTCGGGTAATTGTAAAAGGAAATGATATGGGAGCAGTTGCTGCAGCTGTACAGAATCTAAATACAGACTATCTGGTAGCAGCAGCGATTGTTGCGTTGTTTTTCATTGTAGCAGAGGGAATTATGATATGGTATTTGTTACATGCCCTACACGAGCAGGCAAATCTTTTCCGATGTATTGGATATTCTTTTGTAGGGTTCTTTTTTTCAGGAATTACACCATCTGCTACCGGAGGACAGCCTGTGCAACTATACTATATGCAAAAAGATGGACATAAGGTATCAAATAGTACCGTAGTGCTTATGGTAGTAGCACTGGTATATAAATTGGTACTGGTGCTTATGGGACTTGGTATCTTACTGTTTTATCATGCACCATTGGAAGCCTTTTTGAAAAATTATATGTATCTTTACTATTTAGGATTGTTGCTGAATGTATTGCTGGTAGGAATTTTACTGTTTGTTATGATAAGTCCAAGCTGTTTTAAGAAACTTGTGGTAGGTGGGGAGAATTTATTAAAAAGACTGCATATTTTGAAAGGTTCCGGAGAACGAACAGAAAAGTTAGTGGAAATGGCAGACCAGTATCACGAAGCAGTAGTATTTTTAGGAAAAAATAAGAGAAAAATAGCAGAGGTCATGGTTGGTACCATCCTACAAAGATGCAGTGTGTTTTTCCTTACTTATCTTATTTATCGGGGAATGGGGATGGAAGGACAGAGTATGCTTACGGTAATGATTGTGCAGGCATCGGTGTATATTGCGGTAGATATGCTTCCATTACCGGGAGCCCAGGGAATCACAGAAATGATGTATAAGACCGCATTTGCACAGATTTTTCCGGGAGCGTATCTAACTGCATCTATGTGTGTGACCCGTGGACTCAATTTTTACTTTTTATTGATAGTTAGCGCAATAGTTGCCATTGCATATCATGTGGCAGGAAAGAAAATTATAAATTGCAGATAATCTCATAGTCAGCTTCTGTAAGTTCAAAAAGTTTTGCAATCATTTTATCCAGTGCATCATACTTTAACTGAAATGTGACAGAATCCTGTTCCGTAAGAAGTTCATTCACAAGTCGGAGGATTTCCTTCTGCTCATTAAAAGAAATTATCGGAATAGGAATCTGCTCTATGTGAGAGCGTAGTACCTTTACGGAATCAAACTGTTTTGCAAATAAAAAGGCTGTAATTCTGGAATTTAAAACCGCCAGAATATATTTGATATCCAGTCCGTCAATGTGCGGAATGATAAGATTACAGCTATTCAGGGAAAGGTGCTGCTCATTATCATAGGCAAATATCGGATGCTTACTGATAAAGGGATAAACCAGTTTTTCCGGTGCACGATAATAGGTTTCTCTTGCAACCTGTTGGAAATGTTCTGGATGAAATGTGATGTAGTTTTTACTTTTTTGTATTTGGTATCTTTTAATATCAGCACCTTTTAAAACAATTTCATTGTCAGAAGTTTTTCTATGGGAGACATATTTCTTATTATCTCCGGTAACAATTCCGAGAGCAAAATCAGCTTGATTTTTTAAGGTGGTATGATGAGGATGGTTTTTTATTTTTTCTAAAACATTGTATTCGCTATCTGTAATGAAAAGGCTGAAACAATCCGAAGTTAAGGAACGTTCCTTTTGTATCACAAAAGAACCGTTTGGGTCAGAAACAGTCATGCCAATACAAGTATGTACTTTTTGTGTACGAACAAGTTGTAAAATAATGCTTGGACATTGTACGTTATCAAAAGTATCTCCTAAAAAATCCAGTCTGGAAATCAAAGTTTCTTTCAACATGAACTCACGAATGGCAGTGTGACTTTTTACATTCAAAATTGCCTTAGGAACAACAAAAGCAAGTGTACCATTTTCTTTTAACAGGGAAATGGCACGTTCTGTAAATAGGTCATAAGATTCCACACAATTACCATTGGCACATTGATAGGCTTCGCAGAGTTGCTTTTTCTCATCCTTAGAGTAGGAGTACCCCCAAGGCGGATTCCCAATAATGAAGTCATAAGAAGAATGCGCCTTGGTAGTTAAAAAGTCAGAAACGGTAATATTTTGATAAAGTAAAGCTATGTCTTCTACCTGAAACTTCAAAGCCATATTGATGCGGGTAATGGTTACACTTACAGGGTCAATGTCGTTGCCGTGTACCCGAGAAAAATCTAAGGTATCAGGGAGCTGTAACAGGAAGTTCCCCGTTCCGCAGCAAGGGTCTAAAATCTGTTTTCCCAAAAGATTTTTTTGCGTATCCACCAGATGGCGTATCAAGTGTAATACCATTTCCGTGGGTGTATAATAAGAACCTGTAGCTTTGCGGGAAGTCATATTTTTCAGAGAAATATATAATAATCCCAAGATGTCTTCGGAAGGTACATACTTATAGGATATGTCAAATAATGTGGGATATTCTGCTATAAAGGTAAGGGCAGAGTTACCACAGGAAATGAAATCATCCAATAAGGAAGTATATTGTTCCACACATAACTGTTTGGTTACATATAGTTTTAGAAAAGACTCCATGGAAGAGTCGGTGTCGGGAGGTACAAGTCCGGTTCGTTGGCAAATAAGTTGTAGGGCACATTCTGCCAGTAACAGGTTTATTTGCTCGGCAGTGAGTGTTATATCGTATTCCGAAAGTGCCAGGAAAAGCTGGCAGACGCAAGCGGTATTGGGTGAATCAGGAGAGATATAGGAACGATAAATTCCGTTTCCTGTAACAAAACGTTTGTTGCGTCTGCTTTTAAGGGCAGTATTTTTTCCGGTTGTGAGTTCTTTTTTGAAACGATTCACATAAGACTTGGAAAAATAAGTCTGCTTTCCTATGGTTTTAGTTGGAACAAGTTTCTCTAATCTTATCCAGTTTCTCCCGGTAGCGGTAGAAACAGATAAGAGATGGCATACCTCTTTTAATGTTAGCAGGTCGGACATAGTTGTTACTCCTGACCCATCTCATTTAAAATCTGACGTTTCATTTCATACAATTTATCAGATAAGTCTACATATACCTTATGAGGGTTGACAAAACGCTTTGTTTCATTCCAAAGAGTTTCTTTTTCCTTGTCACAGTATTTTTGAATATCCATGACCTTTGGAGAATGATAAATGCAGGTTCCTTTGTCAAATACTTTTACCAGAAGTTCACGCATGGAATAACTTCCCGCTTTTAACAGGGTCTTTTTCCAAGGTTCGTGTGGGTCAAACAGTCTTAAATCTTCATTCGTATCAAAAGTTTCGCCCACCAGACAGATAAGGTCTGCTTTTATCTTGTGTGAGTCTTCCTCATAAATACGATAAACGGTTTTATTTCCCGGATTGGTAACTTTTTCTGTATTTTCAGAAAGCTTAATCTTTGGAATAAATTCCCCATTTTCATTCTGAATAGCAGCAAGCTTATATACACCACCGAAAGCAGGACAATCTTTGGAAGTAATGAGATTCGTTCCTACGCCCCAGGAGGTAATGGTTGCTCCTTGGTTTTTCAAACTTTCGATTAAATATTCGTCTAAGTCGTTAGAAGCAGAAATAACTGCATCCGGAAATCCTGCATCATCCAACATTTTACGGGCTTTTTTTGACAGGTAAGCAAGGTCACCACTATCCATACGAATACCGTAAAAAGTAAGAGGAATACCGGCTGCTCGCATTTCTTTGAATACACGGATAGCGTTTGGAATACCGGAACGTAAGGTGTCATAAGTATCCACTAAAAGAATGCAGGCAGAAGGATATAAGGTAGCATAGTTTTTAAATGCAGTATATTCATCCGGAAAACTCATAATCCAGCTATGGGCATGAGTACCCTTTACCGGAACATCAAAGAGTTGTCCGCAAAGAACATTGGAAGTACCACAGCAACCACCAATTACAGCGGCTCTGGCACCGTAGGTACCGGAATCAGGTCCCTGTGCGCGACGAAGACCAAATTCCATAACACCGTCACCCTGAGCAGCATAGCAGACACGGGCAGCCTTGGTGGCAATCAGACTTTGGTGATTTAAAATATTTAAAATAGCCGTTTCTATTAATTGTGCTTCCATAATAGGTGCAACAACTTTAATCAAAGGTTCTCTTGGAAAAATAACAGTTCCTTCCGGAATGGCATAGATGTCTCCGGTGAAATGAAAATTGCTCAAGTATTCCAAGAAGTCTTCGTCAAAGATTTTTAAACTTCTTAAATAGGCAATGTCATCCTCGTCAAAATGAAGGTGTTCGATATAATCGATTACCTGCTCTAAACCGGCGCAGATAGCATAACCACCGTCACATGGATTATTGCGGTAAAAAGCATCAAATACAACGACTTCGCGATTTTTTGTTTTAAAATACCCCTGCATCATTGTCAGTTCATAAAGGTCTGTCAATAATGTTAAATTTAATGTACTCATAATTACTCCTTTCCAATACAAAATTCTAGGTTAGTGACAATATATCACATTTTCCTAAAATTTTACAGTATATATGTGATTAATTTGTGATTTTTGTTTTAGAGAGCTTTTCAATTATAGAAAAGTGTGATATTCTTTATTATTGAGTATAACCATTTTGGAGTATATATTTTCATAATGGTATTTCTGGAAACTAGACTAGAATAGAAAGGTAAATAAAAATGAAGAAGAAATTAGTAGTACTATTAGCAGCAGTTTGTGCAGTTTCTATGCTGGGCGGCTGTGGAAGTGACAAGAAAAACGATAAAAAGAGTGATAAGAAGGAAAGTAAATCAACAGTCAGTATAGATTATAATGCCTCTGATTATGTAACATTAGGAGATTATTTAGGAATGCAGGTGGCACTGGATTCTAATTATGAAGTAACAGATGATGATGTAAAGAGCAAGATAGAAACATTGATAGCTTCTTACCCTGCATACGAAGATACCGATAAAACAACCGTAGAAAATGGTGATTTTGTAAATATCGACTATGAAGGATTAAAAGACGGAGTAGCATTTGACGGCGGAACAGCGAAGGGAACGGTTCTTGAAATAGGATCTAATAAGTTTATTGACGGATTTGAATCCGGACTCATTGGTGCCAATGTAGGAGATACGGTTTCTTTGAATTTGACCTTCCCGGAAAATTATCAGAGTACAGAGCTTGCGGGACAGGCAGTAGTATTTAACGTAACAATCAATAAAATTGTAACAAAACAAGATATTAATTATGATAATATAACAGACCAGTATGTGGCTGATAACTTTAGCAGTCAGGGTTATGAGACAGTACAGGCATTAAAAGACGGAGTTAAGGAACAGTTGACAAAGAGTAACGAATCTACAAAAGAGACAGATACTCAGAGTGCGATTTTGGAAAAATTACAGGAAGTATGTACGGTAAACAGTCTTCCGGACGGAGTATTAGACCAGAGAGTCAAGGATTATAAGGACGAAATGGAAAAGACTTTGAAGGATAAATATAACATGAGTGTAGAAGATTATTTATCCTCTATGAATGAGACACAGGAAGAATTTGATACAGAAGTAAACGATTATATGCAGAAGAATCTGGAAGTAGAACTGATTCTTACAGCAATTGCAGATAAAGAAGGAATTGAAGTAGACGAAGACGGATATAAAGAGTATATCAATAATATTATCAGTAACGGAAATTATGCAGATGAAAATGCATTGATGGATGAATATGGCGAAGATTATGTAAAAAACATCTATCGTAATAATAAGGCAATGGATTTGATTACAGAAAAAGCAGTGGTAACTTACGGAAATACTGTTACAGAATAAATAATAGGAAGAATAGGAGAAAAGTTATGGAATTGATTAATATCAGAGACTTATATCGGGAAAAGGAAAAATATTTAGACCAGAACATTCAGATTGGCGGATGGGTTAGAAGCATTCGTAATTCTAAGAACTTTGGTTTTATTGTAGTAAATGATGGTACCTTTTTTGAACCATTGCAGGTAGTATATCATGACGGACTGGAAAACTTTGCAGAAGTTGAAAAGTTAAACGTAGGTGCGGCAATCATCGTAAAAGGAAAATTAGTAGCAACTCCGGATGCAAAACAGCCATTTGAAATTCAGGCAGATGAGGTGCAGATTGAGGGTCAGTCAACTCCGGACTACCCATTGCAGAAAAAGAGACATAGCTTTGAATATTTAAGAACAGTATCTCATTTAAGACCACGCACCAATACTTTTGAAGCTGTTTTCAGAGTACGTTCTTTGATTGCCTATGCAATTCATAAATTCTTTCAGGAGAGAGATTTTGTTTATGTGCATACACCATTGATTACCGGAAGTGACTGCGAAGGTGCAGGAGAAATGTTCCAGGTTACTACATTGGACTTAAAAGATATTCCAAAGAATGACGATGGTTCCGTAGATTATAGTCAGGACTTCTTTAATAAGCCAACTAATCTTACCGTAAGCGGTCAGTTAAATGGTGAGACTTATGCTATGGCATTTAAAAATATCTATACGTTTGGACCGACTTTCCGTGCGGAGAATTCCAATACAACCAGACATGCAGCAGAGTTCTGGATGATTGAGCCTGAAATTGCATTTGCAGACTTAGAGGACGATATGATATTGGCAGAAAGTATGTTAAAATATGTAATTTCTTATGTATTAGAGCATGCACCGGAAGAAATGAAATTCTTTAATAACTTTGTAGACAAGGGATTGTTAGAGCGTTTAAATCATGTAGTTAATTCTGAGTTTGCCCGTGTTACTTATACAGAAGCAGTGGAAATCTTAGAAAAACATAACGATAAGTTTGATTATAAGGTAAGCTGGGGCTGTGATTTACAGACAGAGCATGAACGTTATCTGACAGAAGAGATTTATAAGAGACCGGTATTTGTAACTGATTATCCAAAGGATATCAAAGCATTCTATATGAAATTGAATCCGGATGGAAAAACAGTAGCAGCCGTAGACTGTCTGGTACCTGGAATCGGTGAGATTATCGGTGGAAGCCAAAGAGAAGATGATTACGATAAATTGTGCCAGAGAATGGATGAATTAGGACTGAAAAAAGAAGACTATGACTTCTATTTAGACCTTAGAAAGTACGGAAGTGCAAGACATGCAGGATTTGGTCTTGGATTTGAACGTTGCGTTATGTATTTAACAGGAATGGGAAATATCCGTGACGTAATTCCATTTCCAAGAACAGTAAATAACTGCGAATTATAGAAAATACAGAAAGAAAGGGTCCCTAAGGGGACTCTTTTTTGGTACTAAATTCACAAATTCATAAAAAAACAACATAATAACACAAAAAAACAACACAATGCTTTTTCACATCAAGCTATAATATTATTAGGGGAAAATTGATAAAGAAGAGTAAAAGGTGAAGGAGAAAGCAGTGTGCGTGAGAGATATCTGAAATATGTATATAGTTTTATACACACATTGATTTCCGGTATTGGGAGAAAGAGAAACAACTATCTTGTAATTAAACACTATAACAGATTCGATATCCCATCAGAAGATATTGAACAGATAAGAAATCAATACCCGGACATTGATGTGTTTTACCACAGCTTTTATGAAAAAGAAATGCCAGATGCATATGAGCCATTTCTAAGCCTGATAAAAGAGCTTTATCAGCAAAACCGAGAAATGCCCATAGAACAATTTTTAGAGGAATGTGGTGTGTACAGCCAACAGTGGGAACTATTCCGTTCTTATATGACAGAAGGAATTTGCAGAAGAAAAGAAGAGATTCTGTTAAGCGAAGTAACTTATGAGCAGAAGCGTATGATAGACTCTTTGATTAACGCAATGATTTATTGTTCTCGTAAACGACCGTTTTTGTTAGTATTGAATGGATTTCATTTAGCAGGCGGGGCAACGGTGTATTTGATGAAACAACTTTTGCATTACGAAGATACAGAAAACTTCTGTGTGTTATTAGCATATAATAGTCTTCATACAGTTCCTACGCATATAGCGCAAATTTGGAATGAGTATATAGAAGTATTAGAAGAAAACGGATGCATTATTAATGGAGAAATGATGATGAATCCGGGAGAAACAGAAGAGGAAGCAGCCGTCTTTCATTTTGAATCAGCTCATATTACCCGGTATTTGAAGTATCTTCATAATATGTATGAAACTTTGGATTTAGAGCAGGCAAAGTATTATTTGAAGATTATTTACCATAAGCTGGAAATGGAAAATCTGTATCTAAAAGAAACAGATAAGTTTCAGGTATTAGAATTATATGCCAGAGTCTGCATCTTGTCGGATGACATACCAAATGCTTTAATGGTATGTGAAAATTTACAAAGTGTGGAATGGCAAAAAGAACAACAGGAAGGTCAATATCTTTATTACTATCTGCTGGGGGTTACGCAGATGTATAGCGGTAATTTAAAAGAAGCCATTTCCTGTGCAAAAAAATGTGAGGCAATAGCCCAAACCATGAAAAGTGATTTTTATAGTTTTAAGGCAGAAATGCTAGAGGTTATGGCGCGAATGTCAGGCTGGCATAACATTTTGTTCTGTGTAAATGATGTAGAAATCAATCCAGGTTTTTTGGAGAGAGCCGAAAAGTATGAACATTGGAATCATTTAGCATATACTTATGTGTTTGCTTATGATAATTCCAAAGAACTTTTTCAGGGAATTACCGGAATTGAAGAACGATTGGTACATTATGCAAAGGGATTAGAACTTGCAGAAAAAATAGATAACCAGTATCTGATGGTAGAGGCATATCGTAAGAATATTATGATTGCGTCTGTACACGGATTATTTGAAATATCAGATTATTACTATTATAAATGGAAAGATTTAATCAAAGACAGTGATTCTTTTGCCATGGCAAATATTTATAACGGATTAGGATATAACTGTTGTGCCACAGAAAAGTACGAAAAAGCCAATGAATGTTATAACAAGGCATTGAAGTTATTTTATGACCTTGAACGAGTAGATTATATGGGAGAAACTTTTTATAATCTGGCGTTAAATTGTATTTTGGCAGAGGACTTTGAGTCTGCATACACTTATTTGACATTGTGTTTAAAGATTGTACGCAAGAAAAAATTAAATGACCTTCGTATCTGTAATATTTCAAAACTGTTTGGCTTGTTGGCATTGTGCAGCTTTAAATTAAATATGGTATACAATGCAAAGATGTATTTAAAGAGCAACAAACAGTTTTTAAGCCATATATTAGAAAAGAATCAGAAGGAAATAAAAGATAATTTAGACCCATCGTATACTTTGTGTGATGATGATATTTTCTTGAGCTTTTATGTAGAAGGATTGATTGATACCGAAGAAGAGCATTATGAAGAAGCGTTAAAAAACTTTGATTTAGCAAATCTGTATGTAGAAAGATCCAAGGGATTTCAGTTTTTCAGTTATGTGCAATATCATACGGCAAAGGCAAATCTTTTCTACAAGATGGAAAGAAAAGACCTTGCGGAAAAAGAACTGGGATTGGCACTTGAATATGCAAGAGTACACAAAAATGTGCAGAAGGCAATACAGCTTCAAAACTTGTTAGAAGGACAAAACAGTATTGCAAATCGCTATGACTTACGATTGCAAAGGCTTACCATGGAAGAAATTACGCAAATTATCAAACAGGCAGGAATCTTGCGTGATTATCAGGATTTGAAAAAGCAGATGCAGTTTTTGACAATCTGGCAGAAAATCATTGCCATTGATGGAAAAGAAAGAGACACATTAGTAGACAATGCGCTGAGTGTATTTTCAATTAATGCAAACTTAGATGGAATTATTTTTATTAAGTATTACAATGGAAAACCACAGATTTTATACAAGAACACACCAATTCCGTTAAGTGATGAAATGATTCCAATCTTAGAAGAATATTTTTCAAAGCATAGAAGTGGATTTGTTACGTCCAAACTTCAGGCAAATTACAATGAATATCATCGTGTGATTTCACTGTTTGGAGCAAGTAAAGTATGCTCTATGCTGTGTACACCGTTTTATGCGAATGAGAAGTTAGATAGTATTTTTGTTTCCTACATATTGATGAAGGACAACTGGAGTTCCCCAATTAACCGTTATATGTTAGATGAAAGTGACTATAATATGTTTACGCTGGTGTTCCAACAGCTTTTGGATGCGTTGGCAAAATTGGAAAATGACAGAAAAATTCAAAAAATCAATGCCAAGTTAGAACGTTCTGCGGTTACGGATTTCTTAACCGGATTATATAACCGGGATGGATTTTTCCGGAATGTGGAGACCATGTTGGAGCGCAGTCTAAAAGAAAAATGCAGCATGGATATGGCATTGATATATTTGGATTTGGATAATTTCAAGTATTATAACGATACCTTCGGACATGATGTAGGAGATATTGTGCTAAAAGAAATCGCAATTATTTTAAAGAAAATTTCCCGCAATAATGGATTTGCCACAAGATTTGGTGGGGATGAATTTTTGGTAACTATCATGAGCGCGCAGCGAGAAACGGCACAAAAGACAGCAACACAAATCATGGAAAAAATTAAGGAAGCACAATACTTTATTCCGATGATTGAAGAATTCTTAGGAGAAGAAGTTGTAATTCCGGAAAATAAAAAAGTTTCCTGCTCCATGGGAATTGTATTAAGAGAAAACATTCGTGAAAAGCAGGAATTTGGGGATATCATCAAGGAAGCAGATAAAGCCTTGTATGATATAAAGCGAACGACAAAAAATAATTATCGTTTCGCAGATGAAATTAATTAGGAGTATTTTTTAAAGTCTCCGCAATGGCATTCATAAATAGAGCATGGATGCGGTTGTGGAGATTTTCTCCCAGAAGCTTAATATTGTCTTTGGGAATAATTCCACCGGACATACTGGGATGTCCACCACCACTACCAAGACCATTCAAAGTACGGGAAATTAACGTACCTGCATGGATACGGGTTTCTTCACTACGGATGGAAAAACGAATACCGTCTGTCTGCATTGCATATACGATTGCAATATCTACCACATCTAAAGAAAGAATAAAATCAGAAATAATCGCAATTAATGCCTGAGCACAGTTAAATGGAATATAAGCAAATCCGGTACGGTCATAGATACAGATATTTTGAATGGCAGCACCATAGGCTCGTAGATCGTCAAATTCCATAGTATTGGAATACATATAAGTAACCAGACTCCAGTCAGACTTGGGGAATAGAAAAGCCAGCATATCGGTGTCAAGACGAGTAGTGCCACGGGTAAAATCAGCAGTATCCATTTTGATACCGTAGGCTAAAGCTGCGGCACATTTGGGAGAAATAGGAGTATCGGTACTGGCATAGTAAGAAGCAATGATAGAGGCACAGGCTCCTACCGGTTGAATATCGCTGTATTCATAATGATATGGAAAATAAGTAGGGTGGTGATCGATACATGCCACTTCATCCCCAATAAAATCGGTAACATTACCGTTCTTTTTCTGAGAATCCACTAAAATAATAAAGTCAGATTCCTTCATATGAGACAGTTCTTCCTTGGAAAACATAGTGATTCCAAAAGTATCTAGCATTTTTTTAGAACTTAGACGGTCAATTCGTCCATCATAGCAAAGAGAAGACTCAATGCCGTAATAAGCCAAAAACTGCTGTAATCCGAAAGCACTGGAAATGGCATCCGGGTCCGGAAAATTGTGTGCCTGGATAAAAACTGTATGATTTTTTAAAATGGAAATCAATGTTAGCGGATTCATAAAATACCCCGTTTCTGTAATGTATAATTAACACCATGTTATCATAGTTCCTTGAAAAAGTCATTATATTTTGCTATCATGCAAGAGGAATAAAATACATGATTTGATAGCACAGGAGACAGAACGTGAATCAAAATTATAAATTAACCATACAGTACGATGGTACACGATACAAAGGTTGGCAAAGTCAGAAAAGCACAGATATTACCATACAGGGAAAGTTAAATGATGTCTTTTCAAAACTAGAAGGAAAGCCGGTGGAATTACAGGGCTCCGGCAGAACGGATGCAGGGGTTCATGCGGTAGGACAGACGGCAAGTGTGCATTTGTCTGTGGATATGTCTATTGCCGAAATACTGGGGTATGTGAATCACTATTTACCGGAAGACATCGGAGTTGTGGCAATGGAAGAGGCACCGGAGCGGTTTCATGCCAGATTGTCGGCAGTACGAAAGACATATGTATATCGGATTTTTAACAGCAGTATGCCCAATGTATTTGAACGAAAGTGGATGTATACCATAGAAAAACCACTGGATATAGAGGCTATGAGACAGGCAGCCAAATATCTGACAGGAACCCATGATTTTGCTGCGTTTTGTACAAATCCTGGGAAAAAGAAGTCTACGGTACGAACCATTTATCAGATTGAGATTATAAAAGAAAAAGAAGAGGTAGATATTCGGGTAACAGGAAATGGCTTTTTACATAATATGGTGCGTATTATCGTAGGAACGTTGACGGAAGTGGGACAGGGAACACGAAAACCGGAAGAAATACCGGTAATTTTAGATACAAAGAAAAGAGAAAATGCAGGGATTACCATGCCCTCAAAGGGATTAACCTTGTGGAGCGTAGAATATTGACAGAATAGGAAGAAACAGAAATGGAAAAGTGGTATGTTGCAACAAAAAGAGCGGACTTTAAAGAGCTTTCCAAGCGTTTTGGGATTGATCAGGTAACAGCTCGAATCATACGAAACAGGGATATTACAGACGAAGGGGAAATCGATAAATATTTGAATGGAACCATTGATGATTTATATCCACCGGAAGAATTAAAAGACGTAAAAAAGGCAGTTTCTATTTTAAAGGAGAAAATAGAGAACCAAAAGAAAATTAGAATTATCGGAGATTATGATATCGATGGTGTGCAGTCTGTTTACATTTTGTATTCCGGATTAAAAAAATGTGGAGCAATCGTAGATTATGCCATACCGGATCGAATCGCAGATGGATATGGTGTAAATAACCGACTGATAGAGCAGGCAAAGGAAGATGAAGTAAATACCATATTGACCTGCGATAACGGTATTGCGGCAACAGAGGCATTAGAGCTGGCAAAACAATTAAACATGACTGTGATTGTAACAGACCATCATGAGGTGCCGTATCAGGAAGAAAATGGTGAAAAGAAATATTTGCTTCCGCCGGCAGATGCCATTGTAAATCCAAAACAGGAAGATTGTCCATATCCCAATAAAGGATTGTGTGGTGCAGCAGTAGTATTCAAACTAATACAGGTGCTTTATCCGGCGATGGGAATAGAGGCTGCAAAAGCAATGGAATTTTTGGAAAATGCAGCATTTGCTACCGTGGGCGATGTAATGGATTTGACAGGAGAGAATCGTATTCTGGTAAAAGAGGGATTGAAGAAGTTAAATCATACTACAAATTGTGGAATGCGTGCATTGGCGGCAAAAAATAATATTCCTATGGGAACACTTAAGTCCTATCACATTGGATTTGTACTAGGACCTTGTCTGAATGCCAGCGGACGATTAGATACTGCAAAGCGTGCATTGGAGCTTTTATTGGCAAGAAATGAGGCAGAGGCTGCAAGTTGTGCAACCGACCTGTATGATTTGAATGCCAGCAGAAAAGAATTAACAGAAGCAGGTGTTGAACAGGCAAAGGCATTAGTAGAAGAAACAGAATTAAAAAAGGATAAAGTATTGGTGATTTATTTACCGGAGTGTCATGAGAGCTTAGCCGGAATTATAGCAGGAAGAATTCGAGAGCGGTATCATCGTCCGGTATTTGTACTTACCAGGGGAGAAGAAGGGGTGAAGGGCTCCGGGCGTTCCATTGAAAGTTATTCCATGTATGATGAAATGGTAAAGTGCAGTCATTTGTTTACAAAATTTGGCGGACATCCTATGGCAGCCGGACTTTCCATGCCGGAAGAAAACGTAGATATTTTTCGGCAGCAGATGAATGAAAATACAACACTTACAGAAGAAGATTTGTTGCCTAAGATTATGATTGATGTGCCTATGCCACTGGATTACATATCCAAAGGATTGATAGAGGAGTTAAAATGCCTAGAGCCTTTTGGAAAGTCCAACGAAAAACCGGTATTTGCAGATAAAAATATTCGGCTATTATCTATGCGAATTATAGGAAAGAATCAGAATGTATGTAAAATGCAAGTGGAAAGTCAAGCGGGAACCAGAATGGAAGCGGTGTATTTCGGAAATATACAGGAAATGTTAGCTTTTTATAAGGAAAAGTACGGAGAACAGGCATTAGAGCAAACACTTCACGGAAATGGCAGAATGATGCTGGCATCCTTTGTGTATTATCCGGAAGTAAATGAATATAATGGAAGAGAAAGTTTACAAATAATTGTGAAGAATTATTGCTGATATAAGGGCAATGGTGTTATACTTAAAGGAAGATTGCAGAAAGGGGCAGGAGAGATGTTTGGTGGACGAAAGAAACAGGGTGAATCCAAAGAATTAGAAAAAGAATTATTAGCAAGGCAAGTAATGCTGGATCGTTATTCACAAGTATTTGCAGATATTACCCAGAAACAAAGCGATACAGATGAGAGACTGGACACTTTGAAGAAAAGCCAGGAAAAGATGGACCGGCAATTAACAAGAGTAATAGATGCAGTAAATTGTGCGGCAGACCATACAGAAGAACAAAGACAGAAGAATCATCATATTCAGGAAGTTGTGGAGAGAATTTCCGGTGGATTAGAGCAATCAGAAGATTGTTATTGGAAAATCGTAGAGGAGTTAAAGCAACAACAGGAGAATATGTTAGAAACGGTGGAGCAGAATAAGCATTTTACTGCACCGGCAGAATTTTTAAGTAAAGTATCATCAGAGTTGCAGGAAGAAATGCAAGAAATTACATCCCATATGGCAGAATTAGAAGATATGGGAAAACAGATGGGAGTTCTTTCCTTAAATGCTGCAATTGAGGCAGGACGTATGGGAGAGAGCGGAAGAGAATTTGTGGCAGCAGCAGAAGATGTGCGTGAGTTAGCAGGTCAGTATCAGCAGATTACAGGTTCTTTTCAAAAGGCGATAGAAACCATAAATGAAAAGTTAGAAGAGACAAAAGCCCAGGTAACACATTTGAATGGGTTATTGAAGGATAACAATGTTCGTATGGGAAAGAGTACCAAAGAATTTTCCGATAGTCTCTATCGAATGGAGCATTCAGACATACAGAACTTTAGTCCACAAGTGAAGAAGTTACAGGAAGAATTAACAGGAACGGTTGAAAAAGAAGAAGAGCTGGTAAAACAATATGCGTTAGCAACAGATGCTATGGAACAGGCCGGAGAAAGTTTTATGAAACAACAGGATGCATTAGAACAGCTAAAGGACGGTCAGCAGGAGATTCGAGAACAGATAAAAGCAGCAAAATTAGAAGCAGCAGGAAGATAAATTGGGAAAGGACAGGAGAAAAATATGAAGAAGAGTACATTTGAATTTTTATCCGCCGATAAAGGAACCAAGATTCATGCCGTAAAGTGGGAACCAGATACGAAAGAAGTAGTCGGCGTTTTGCAGATTGCACATGGAATGGTAGAATACATTGAACGTTATGATGCCTTTGCCCAGTTCATGACTCAGAAGGGATTTGTAGTAGTAGGTCATGATCATTTGGGACACGGAGATTCAGTGGTGTCTTCTGAATACTGGGGATATTTTGCACCTAAAAATGGCAGTGACATCTTGGTAGAAGATATGAATAAACTTCGTACCATGACACAAAAAGAATATGCAGGGGTACCATATTTCATGTTGGGACACAGTATGGGATCCTTTTTGTTAAGAAAGTATTTGTCTAAGTATGGAGAAAATCTTCGTGGGGCAATTATTATGGGAACGGGAAGCCAGCCGGATAAAAGAGTAAAATTTGGAAAAAGAGTATGCAAAGTGTTAGCCTTTTTCAGGGGATGGAATCATCGAAGTAAGTTCGTAAATAATTTAGCCTTTTCTGAAAATAATAAACGATTTGAATCAGAAGGGGGAGGCGCATGGCTTACTAAGGATAGAAAAATTGTAGAGGCTTATAACAGTGAAGCAAAGTGTAGTTTTATCTTTACTTTGAACGGATTTTACAACCTTTTTGATACCATATATTATATCAATCAGCCAGAGCATATAAATGCAATACCAAAAGAACTTCCACTGTTTTTGGTGGCAGGTGAGGATGATCCGGTAGGAAATTATGGCGAAGGGGTAAAAGAGGCTTATGAAACATATGAAAAAGCCGGAATAGAAGATATTACATGGAAACTTTATCCTACAGACCGTCATGAAATTTTAAATGAAACAGATCGAGAAAAGGTATATGAAGATATTTATGCATGGATAAAGGTGCGCATGGAATTAGTATAGAGACAGAAAGCGAGGACAACATGAAAAAACACATCAAACAGGCTATGAGCCTATGTCTGGCAGGAACCGTATTACTTACAACACCAAGTACAGTAAAAGCGGCACAGGCAACAGAGACACAGGAGAGTCAGGAGACACAGGAAACTACCGAAGTACAAGAAAACAACAAGGAAGCAGAAACAACCAATAATGCAGAAAGTACCGAGAATACCACAAATAGTACTGATGCAGAAAGTGCAGACAAAGTTGATAGTAATTCTAAAGAGCAAGGCACAAACACAGAGCAGAATACAAGTACCGATGCCAATACAGAAACACCGATAGATACAGGAGCAATGGAAGAAAAGGGCGAAGTAACAGAACCTATTACAAAAGAGGATAAGCCATATCTTGCATTGGGCGCCAATTTGACAGCAGAACAGCAGGCAACAGTCTTGGAACTGTTAGGCATTAAGCCGGAAGAATTAAGTGATTATGATGTGATATATGTTACCAATGACGAGGAACATCAGTATTTGGGAAAATATGTTTCTTCGGATAAAATCGGAACAAGATCTCTTTCCTCTGTATTAGTAGTAAAAAGGGAAGAGGGACATGGAATTAACATTACTACAAAGAATATTTCTTATTGTACCATAGGAATGTATAAAAATGCGTTAATTACTGCCGGTATTACAGATGCAGATATTATCGTTGCAGGTCCAACACCGATTTCAGGTACAGCAGCATTGGTAGGAGCGTTAAAGGCATATTCTGTTATGACGGGAGAAGAAGTGTCGGAAGAGAGTATGGATGCGGCACTAAACGAGTTGGTTGTAACAGGTGATATTGCTCAGATTGTGGGAGACTCTGAAAAAGCAGAGGAACTTTTGGCATACTTAAAGCAGGATATCATTGAAAACGGATTAGATTCCAAAGAAGATATTCAAAAGGCAATCAAAAAAGCCTGTGATAAGTTTGACATTACATTAAATCAGGATGAAATAGACCAGTTAACCACTTTGCTAATGAAGATTAAAGATTTGGACTTGGACTTAGATACCATTAAAAGTCAGGCACAGTCTTTGTATGATAAGTTGGCAGATATGGATGCAGAAGGATTATGGGATAAAATTGTAGCTTTCTTCCAGTCCATTATTGATTTCTTTAAAAATTTGTTTTAGAAAAGAAGTAAGTCTATAAAAAATCCCAGTAGAAGTATTTATTCTACTGGGATTTTTTATGCAATAGGACGCAATTTCCTATTGCATTATATTAGTATAATGCCGGGTCTGTTACGCCATTTAATGCAAAGGCACGTTTACGGTCAATGCAAGTACCACAGACACCGCAAGGATGTTCGCCACCGGCATAGCAACTCCAGGTCAGTTCATAAGGAACCTGCAAACGAAGGCCTTCTTTTACAATTTGAGCTTTGTTTTTTGCAATAAACGGAGCAAGTAATTGAATCTGCTTTCCGGAGCCTTCCCATACTGCATGGTTCATAGCGGCGAAAAAGTCTTCACTACAATCCGGATAAGCATTTCCGGCAGCGTCATCTCTATGAGCACCATAATAAATGTAAGAACAGTGCTTTGCCAGTCCAATGCTTGCCGCAGCGGAAAGAAACAAGCCATTTCGAAATGGTACATAAGTAGATACGGGCTTTCCGTTAGTGCTTTTTAACTGCTCCTCATAGGATTCCTGGGGAATCTCAATGGCTGAGTGAGAGAGTAAGGAGCAGTCACTAAAATCAAACATAGCGGATAAGTCAAGTTCCATACCGCTAATTCCATAAAAGGAAAGAATTTTTTTCGCGGCTTCTATTTCTTTTTTATGTTTTTGACCATAGAAGATACTTAAGGGTTCTACATTTTCCTTTCCAAAACGTTCTATGGCAAGGGCAAGACAAGTGGTACTGTCCACTCCGCCACTGAATAATACCAGAGCTTTTTCTTTCATCGGTTATCCACCTTCTCCGGGTACATATCGTGTTCACTCAGACGCTTGAAAGCCATTTCTTCCCATTTCGTATCAGGTTTTCCGTAATTGCAGTAAGGGTCAATGGAAATTCCTCCTCTTGGAGTGAATTTGCCCCACACTTCTATGTATTTAGGCTGCATAAGCTTAATTAAGTCCTTCATAATGATATTTACGCAATCCTCATGAAAATCTCCATGGTTACGGAAGCTGAATAAATACAGTTTTAAGGATTTACTTTCTACCATTTTTTCTCCCGGAATATAGGAAATATAGATAGTAGCAAAGTCAGGTTGTCCTGTAATCGGACAAAGACTGGTGAATTCCGGGCAATTAAACTTTACAAAATAGTCATTGTCTGGATGTTTGTTGGGAAACCATTCCAAAACTTCCGGTGCATAATCATCGGGATACTTTACTTTTTGATTTCCAAGCATTGTCACATGTTCCAGTTCTTCTTTGTTTCTTCCACTGCTCATACCATAGACTCTCCTTGCTGTGTTAATTTAAAAAACCGTTTTTCAAATAATAAAACAATTGCGGTTCCGCAAATTGCAGGTACAATCTGACCGATGCATAAACTTACGGCAAGTGCACCATAAGGAAGATGCAAAAGGTATGAAAGCCAGATTGGAACACAAAGCCCCGGAACAAAAGTAATCGGTAATACAATCAGGAATTTAGGCAAATGGAATTTTCGTATAAGAACGATAATACCGGATGTAACAATGCCTACCAGACAGCCACCAATCATGTCGGGAAGTCCCAGACCACCAAAAAGTGTGTTCGCGATAAAGTTTGCAAGCCCAAGGGGAAAAACTAAGAACGGACAAAAATAAGATAACGCATACATAGATGTTGCAATTCGAATTTGATATGCGCCAAAAGAAAAACTTTGCGTAAAATAAAGTGCTACAATATAAAGTGCCATAACCATAGCGGATATTGTAAGCTTTTGTGTTTTACTGAAATCTTTTTTATTCATATGTCCACCTCCAATGTTTCACAACGATACAATAAGTTACAAGTCTCGTCCCTAGTTTTGATTTGAATCATATAAATGTCTTATACGATTCGGACAGGATGGTTCCGAACTGTCCACATTAAAAGGTTTGCTACTGCATTATAAAATAATCGTTGGGGAAAAGCAAGAGAAAAATTTTTTACTTTTTCTATGATAGAACGTTTTTTATGCAATAGGACGCAATTTCCTATTGCATAAAAAAGACCCGTAAGCGTATGAAAACACTTACGGGATGCTGTTAAATTCTTCGTTTTAAGAAAGCAATGAACTTATCGAACTGCAAACCATGATTTTGCAATTCCTGAACCTTTAAACGGTTCTCTTCGTTAAATCCCACCAGAATATCATGGTTGGCCTCAGCCAGATAATCCATAATACCGTCAATATCGGACTTTATATTTTTCGGACACTGAATGTACAGATATTTATTGGCTGTAATATGCAGTGTGTAAGAAATACTAAAGTGATACCACAGGAACTTATGCAAGGTGGAATGCTTATATATCCAAATCATTTCCTGAATTGGAACAATGGCAATGCCATAATTGGCAAGCTCAATAAAATAATGTTCTGTAATAAACATATCCTCTGTTGCTAACTGAGGTAAGGTAGCAAGTTCTTCCTCTGCCTGAGCTAAAAGTACCGAAGGCTTACCAAAGCGGGAGAGCTGACGGCAGGCAGGAGTCAGTACAGGGAAAAAGATATACAAGGTATCTGCAATCAAACGAATCAGTGCATAAATGCCGGTTGCAAAATAAACAACCATCAGTATGGTACTGGAAAGAGATTTAAAAGCCGGTTCGCTGATGAGATACGGACTGATTTTCCCGGAAATTCCTTTGGAAGTCCAGTCTAAATCCTTTGCCAGAGAATCCAATAAGGTGTTAAAAGCCTTATTTCCTGAAATCACACGTCCGCGAATGTGTGCGGATTTTATGGTAGGAAGTCCATCTTCACAGGTTTTCGGAGACAACAGTACAACAACACATTTGTCATCCCACATAGTGTAATAATAGTATCCTGTTTTTTGCCCAAGCAAGGTGTTGGTATATCCGGTAAAATATAAATCTTTTAACGTAGTCTGAACGTAAGAATCTCGTTGGCGTTGATACTTGCTTAAGTCGGAAACACTGCTAATCTTTTGTGGAAATAAAAGATGTTGCAAAGGTAAAATAATCCAAAGAATAAGCAAAATCACCAGATAAATAATAGGAGATAACAGTCTTCGTTTATATACGCTTTTAATATGCTTTGAAATATAATGTTCGTAGTTTTGTGTCATAAATACTCCTCTAAATTGATGATACTCATAGTATACGGTTTTTAAAAGAAATAATCAAGAGAGTTTCGCGGCAGGAAACTTGATTTTTTGTGATAAACTTGTTAGTATTAGTTACATGGCACATATAGGATTGGCATAAAAAATGGGAGAAAGAGATTATGGAAAAGAAACGGAAAATAAGCAAGGCAACAGTAGTAATCGTAATTACAATTCTTTTGCTTGCATTGGGAATTGGATTTTTGGTATATAGTTTTGTAGAAATGCACAGATATCAGAAGTATATGATGGTGGTGTCTTATGACATGGAGTCACCGGAAGTAAATAACCGTGTGGAGGTTGATGGCAAAAGTGTCTGTGTTACTGCACAGAATCTGAAAGGGGTAGAATATTATCTGTGTAATGAGGCGCATAAACCTTATATATTTGGGGTGAAAAAGGGCGAATGTATCAAAATGAAGTTCATTAGAGGAAATGGTGCCATTTCTAATGTGAAGGTATACCAGACCAATAAGGATTATGTTTATTTGGAATATGAAAGTGAACAGGGAAATTGGAATTATTATATTAGTGGAAAAGATACCTTTGCAAATATTAAAAAGGCAGTGAGTCCCGAAGGAAGAACGGAACCCAATACTGTCTTAAAACACTAGAGTAGGAGCAAACATGGAAGCATATACAGGTTTTGCAGAAGTTTATGATATGTTTATGGATAACGTACCGTATGAGGAATGGAATACCTATCTCACCGGTTTGTTAAGGGAATATGGTATTAACGAAGGAGTTGTGCTGGAATTAGGCTGTGGTACCGGGAAAATGACACGATTGCTGGCAAAGTCCGGATATGACATGATCGGAATCGATAATTCCGAAGAAATGCTGGAGATTGCCATGGCATCCAGGCAGGAGGAAGATGAGATTCTTTATTTGCAGCAGGATATGCGGGAACTGGAGCTATACGGAACAGCAAAAGCGGTAGTAAGTATTTGTGATTCTATGAATTATATTTTAGAGGAAGAAGATTTACTGGAGGTATTTCGAAGAGTAAATACCTATTTAGATCCGGGGGGAATATTTATTTTTGATATGAACACCATATATAAATATCAGGAACTGCTGGGAGAAACTACTATTTGCGAGAACCGTGAAGAAGGAAGTTTTATCTGGGACAACTATTATGATGAAGAAGAACAGATAAATCAATACGACCTGACACTTTTTATAAGAGAAGAAGATGAATTATATCGTAAATATGAAGAAACACATTTTCAGCGGGCATATGAAGTAGAAACCGTAAAAAAATTATTGGAAAAGGCAGGCATGGAATTTGTGGCAGCGTATGATGCCTTTACCCATGAAAGTGTAAAGCCGGATAGTGAACGTATTTATATGATAGCCAGAGAGAAAGGAAAAAAGAATGAGTGATTATATTGTAAGAGCAACAGCGGCAGACAGTCAGATTAGAGCATTTGCCATTACATCAAGAGATTTGGTAGAGCAGTCAAGAATTTACCACAATACCAGTCCGGTGATAACAGCGGCTTTAGGAAGATTACTGACAGGCGGAGCTATGATGGGAGCCATGATGAAGGGAGAAAAGGATGTATTAACCCTTCAGATTATGTGCAGCGGTCCGGCAAAGGGATTGACGGTAACGGCAGATTCTAAAGGAAATGTCAAGGGATATCCACAGGTACCGGATGTAATACTTCCTGCCAATGCAAAGGGAAAACTGGATGTAGGCGGAGCTTTAGACCTTGGTGTATTAAGTGTTATTAAGGATATAGGAATGAAAGAGCCTTATATTGGACAGGTACAGTTGCAAACAGGAGAAATCGGTGATGATTTGACCTATTATTTTGCAACATCCGAGCAGGTACCGTCCGCTGTGGGACTTGGCGTTTTGATGAATAAGGATAATACGGTAAAACAGGCAGGAGGATTTATCATTCAGTTAATGCCATTTACCGATGATGAAATCATTGAAAAATTAGAGAAAAAAGTAGCGGAAGTAACTTCTGTTACAGATTTGTTAGAACAGGGAGCAACACCGGAAAGCCTCTTAGAGCAGATATTAGGAGAATTCGGTCTTGAAATCAATGAGACATTGCCGGTACAGTATCACTGTGACTGTTCCAAAGAGCGTGTTACCAGAGTAATTGCAAGTATTGGAAAAAAAGATATTCAGGAAATGATTGATGATAATGAACCAATCGAGGTAAAATGTCAGTTCTGTGATAAACATTATGTATTCAGCACAGAGGAATTAAAGGAGATTATAAAGTGAGAGACGGGTATATCAAGGTAGCGGCTGTGACACCAAAAGTGAAAGTAGCAGACCCTGCGTATAATGGACAGGTAATTTTTCAAAAGTTAAAAGAGGCAGAAGAAGAAAGAGCGGTCGTAGTAGTTTTTCCGGAACTGTGTATTACCGGTTATAGCTGTGGCGATTTGTTTTTGCAGGAAACATTGTTAAGAAGTGCCAAGGAAGAACTGATAAAAATTGCAGCAGATACCAATGGAAAAAACATGTTGGTGTTTGTAGGATTGCCAATCTCCTGGAACGGTAATCTTTACAATGTGGCAGCAGCTTTGTGTCAGGGAAAAATTTTAGGACTTGTGCCGAAAATGCATATTCCAAATTATAATGAATTTTATGAGGCAAGACATTTTGCTAAAGGGATGGAAGAACCTGTTAATGTACGTTTAACAGAAGAAATTACAGTGCCTATGGGAAGTCATCTTCTATTTTCTCCGGACTCTATGCCCGAATTAAAAGTGGGTGTAGAAATCTGTGAGGACGTGTGGGTGCCAAATCCACCAAGTATTTCTCATGCATTAGCAGGAGCAAATCTGATTGTAAATTTGTCAGCCAGTGATGAGATTACCGGAAAAGACATTTACCGGGAAAGCCTGATTGCAGGGCAGTCTGCAAGACTGTTGTGTGGCTATGTGTATGCCAGTGCAGGAGAAGGAGAATCTACCCAGGATGTGGTATATTCTGCTCATAACATGATAGCGGAAAACGGAACTATTTTAGGGTCTGCAAAACGTTTTTGCAATGAATCCGTGTATTCTGAAATTGATGTACAAAAGATTAATGCAGAGCGTAGAAGAATGTCTACGTTTGAGGGCAATACAGGAAATTATCAGGAAATTACATTTCCATTAAAAATAGAAGAAACGGTTTTAACACGCTTTATTGACCCATCTCCATTCGTTCCGGGAAAAACAGAAAAAAGACAGAAGCGTTGTGAAGAAATCCTTATGCTTCAGTCCATGGGATTGAAAAAGCGTCTAGAGCATACCGGATGTAAATGTGCGGTCATTGGAATTTCCGGAGGACTGGATTCTACATTAGCACTTTTGGTAACGGTAAAAGCATTTGATATGGCAGGAATTGACCGTAAAGGCATTAAGGCAGTAACGATGCCGGGATTTGGAACCACAGACCGTACTTACGATAATGCAGTAAATCTCATTAAGAGTCTGAATGCAGATTTCTTGGAGATAGATATTAAAGAAGCTGTGCGTGTACACTTTAGGGATATCGGACAGGAAGAAACCTGTCATGATGTAACTTATGAAAACGGACAGGCAAGAGAGCGTACACAGATTCTTATGGATGTTGCCAATAAAGAAAACGGAATGGTAATTGGAACCGGTGATATGTCTGAGTTAGCCTTAGGATGGGCTACTTATAACGGTGACCATATGTCTATGTATGGTGTGAATGTTTCTGTGCCAAAGACGTTGGTGCGACATTTAGTACAGTATTATGCGGATACCTGCGACGAAGAGACGTTAAGAAAAATTTTACTGGATGTGTTAGATACTCCGGTGAGCCCGGAATTACTTCCACCGGAGGAAGGAAAGATTTCTCAGAAAACAGAAGATATTGTAGGACCATATGAACTACATGACTTTTTCTTATATCATATGTTGCGTTCCGGTTTTGGACCGGCAAAGATTTATCGTCTGGCATTAAAGGCATTTGAGGGTACTTATGAAAAAGAAGTTATTTTAAAATGGCTAAAAACATTTGTAAGACGTTTCTTTTCGCAACAGTTCAAGCGTTCCTGTCTGCCGGACGGACCAAAGGTTGGTACCGTTGCAGTTTCTCCAAGAGGAGATTTGCGTATGCCGAGTGATGCCAGTGGACAAGTATGGCTGGCACAGTTAGAGAAAATTTTATAAAGATTTAATAGAAACTTCCCTATTTGTTAATTGCAATTTTTTCCCAAAGGATTAGAATAGTGCTTATAGAATATTTAATCCTTTGGGAGTTTTTATATGTTTGGATATATTATTGTAAATAAACAGGAAATGAAATTCAAGGAGTTTGATTTGTATCAATCCTATTATTGCGGGTTCTGTCAGAAACTGAAGGAACAGTATGGAAAAAGAGGTCAGTTGACATTAAGTTATGATATGACGTTTGTGATATTGCTGCTTACCAGTTTATATGAGACAGATACCAAAGAGAGTGCCTGTAAGTGTATTGCACATCCTTTTGAAAAACATCCGACCAGAAGTAATGAATTCACAAAGTATGCAGCAGACATGAACCTGTTGTTGTCATATTACAAATGTATGGATGACTGGCAGGATGAGCACAAGGTAAATAAGCGAATCATGGCAGGAACATTGTATGGGCAATGCAGGAAAATAGCAGAAGAATATCCTCACAAGGCAGAGGTTATGCAGGAGATGCTTGCAAAGATTCATGAATGTGAGAAAAGGAATGCAACGGATATTGATGAAATTGCCGGATATTTCGGAGAAATTATGAGTGAAATCTTTGCCTGGCGTGAAGATGAATGGGCAAAGGAACTTCGGCGCATGGGATTTTTCCTTGGAAAGTTTATTTATCTGATGGATGCCTATGAGGATTTAGAAAAGGATAGAAAAAAGGGAAACTACAATCCATTCTTTCAATGGGAAAAAGAACCTGATTTTGATGAAAAAGTGGGAAATATTTTGACTATGATGATGGCAGAGTGTTCCAAATCATTTGAGTGGTTACCCATTGTAGACAATACAGAGATTTTGCGAAATATTTTATATTCCGGTGTATGGCGTCGTTATGAAATGGTGAAAAATAAACGCCAACAGCAGGAAAATAAGAAAGAAATGGACAAGAATCTAACAGCTTAGAGCGGAAAGGAAACAATATGTACGATCCATATGCGGTGCTTGGAGTAAGTAGAAATGCGACAGATGAAGAAATAAAAAAGGCATACCGGGCACTAAGCAGAAAATATCATCCAGATGCCAATATTAATAATCCAAATAAGGATCAGGCAGAGGAAAAATTCAAAGAAATTCAACAGGCATATCAACAGATTATGTATGAAAAGGAGCATGGAACTTCCAGCGGTTACGGTCAGAGTGGTTATGGCGAAAGTGGCTATGGCGGACAGTCTTCACAGTATGGAGGCGGAGGCTACTGGGATTTTGGAGGATTCGGTGGCTTTGGTGATTTCTTTGGCGGCTTTGGCGGTCAAGGTCAAAGACAGAGTAGAACCAGTGGTATGGACGAGGATAGTACATATAAACAGGCAGCCGCTAATTATATCCGAAGCGGATATTATAAAGAAGCATTAAATGTATTGAATGGAATGAGTCAGAGGGATGCACGTTGGTACTATTTAAGTGCCATTGCCAATTCCGGAATGGGAAATAACGTAGTGGCTATGGAACATGCCGGAAAGGCAGTACAAATGGAGCCTGGAAATCACGAGTATCAACAGTTATATGCACAGCTTCAAAATGGTGGAAGTTGGTATCAGGGACAGCGTCAGACTTACGGAAGCAGCATGGGAGGCAGCGGAAGTTTCTGCATGAAGCTTTGTGTTGCAAACCTTATTTGTAATCTATGTTGCGGAGGCGGCGGTCTGTGTTGTGGCGGCATGCCTTATGGAAGATATTATTAGGAAAGAAGAGAGGTCTTTGAGTATGGATTATATGGTTGTTTATTCCAGTAAAACAGGAAATACCAAGCAGGTGGCTACCGAGATTTTCAGTGCACTTCCGGGAATGTCCAAGGATATGCAGGATTTAGAGGAATATAATGGAAAAGACGCAGATACCTTTTTCGTAGGATTTTGGACCAACCGAGGCACTTGTGATATGTCAGTCATTGATTTTATTTCCGGGCTTCACGGAAAAAAGATTGCACTGTTTGGAACCTGTGGGTTTGGGGGAGATAAAGAGTATTATAAGTCCATAGAGCAAAAAGTGAGTGTCTGGATACCGGATGATTGCGAATACTTGGGAACGTTCATGTGTCAGGGAAAGATGCCAATGCATGTGCGGGAAAAGTATGAAATTTCTATGGAAGATCCCAAGCAGGAAGTTTGGAGAAAGAAAATGCTTCAGAACTTTGATGAAGCATTGTTACATCCAAATGAGACGGATTTTGAGAATGCAAGAAATTTTGTAAAAAAGACAATAGAATAAATAATAGAAAGCTCTGTATCATATAAAAAGTGGTACAGAGTTTTTTGTTAAGTTAAGGAAATAATTGTTGACAAATAATATTATATGACATATAGTATTGATTAAGAAATAGTAATACATTTCAAATAGTAATGTGTAATAAATAATATTTCATAAGGATAAGGAGTGGTGGCATGGTATTTAATACAGGTGCAGCTCTTCTGGATGCGATTGTATTAGCAGTTGTTTGTAAGGAAGAGGAAGGCACATATGGCTACAAGATCACTCAGGATGTCCGGCAGGCAATTGAAGTATCAGAATCAACGTTATATCCGGTTTTGCGTAGACTTCAAAAGGATGATTGCTTGGAAGTATACGACGTGGAGTGTGGCGGACGAAATCGGAGATACTACAAGATAACAGAACGTGGCATGAATCAGTTAGATATGTACCGGGCAGAGTGGAAAAGTTATTCTTCTAAAATTACAATGTTATTTTCGGAAGGAGAGTCGGCATGAGCAGAGAAGAATTTATGAAACAATTAGAAACGCTATTAAGCGATGTACCTGAGGAAGAGAAGCGAGAAGCATTAGAGTATTATCGTGGTTACTTTGAAGATGCAGGAGAGGAGAATGAGGAAAGAATTTTAAAAGAATTAGAATCTCCGGAAAAAGTAGCCCAGACCATTAAGGCAGACTTAGGTATGGAAAAAAACGATAGTGAGAGTAATGGTAATAATGCAGAATTTGCTACACAAAAGGAAGCAGGGAAACAGGATAATAATGATAAATCCGGAAGAATTCTCTTAATTGTAATTCTCGCAGTGATTACCAGCCCTATCTGGGTAGGAGCTGTAGGTGGACTGCTAGGTGGAGCGTTAGGACTTGCAGGAGGAATTTTGGGAGTTGCAATCGCAGCAATTGCTGTAGCGGGTGCTTTGTACATTGCAGGTGCTGCTGTTATTGGACTTGGAATTGGCCAATTAGTAGTAGGAGGCATTGCAACCGGAACTGCTATGTTAGGAGCAGGACTTTTAGTATTAGCATTAGCTGTTTTGGCAACCATAGGATGTGTGTGGTTGTATGGAAGGTTTATCCCGTGGTTGGTACACGGATGTGTAACATTATGTAAAAGAGCTTTTTCAGGAAAGGGGAGAGCAGAATGAAAAAATTTACAAAAGGCGCACTGATTACGGTATTAGTGCTGGTGATATTGGGTAGTGGACTGTGTGCTACAGCAGCAGGAATTGGATTTCATTACACGTCTATTCCGAAAATGATAAGTGAAGGAATATTTACGATAGGTCCTAACTTTGGCAATTTTAGCAAGTGGAGTCAAAAGTGGAGTGAAAACTGGAATGAAGCATGGAATGGGAATGACTGGGATGACGACTGGGAATCCTGGAATGCCGGAAATACACAAGAATATGATTTTTCAACAGAAGATTGTGCTAATATCCAAAATCTAAAATTGTCTGTAGAATGTGGCATTGTTGATATCGAAGAGGTACCTGCATCTCAGGGAATCCATATAGAAGTAAAATATAAAAAAGAAAATTCCAAGCGAGCTATTAATGTAAACAATAGCGAAAATACATTGGAGATAAAAGAAAAGGATGCTAAGAAACTGGTGACAAATGATAATGTACATGTTTTGTTGCAGATTCCGAAAGACATGACCTTTGAAACAGTAGAATTGCGAAATTCAGCAGGAGAAGTTAATGTGGATTATGCATTGCAGGTGAAGAACTTTAGTGCTATAGTAGGTGCAGGAGATTGTACAATTAACAAAAAATTGCAGGTTTCCGGGAAATTGTATGCAGAAGTAGATGCAGGTGAAATCGATTTTTCTGATATAAATGCAGAGCAGTTAGAGTTAAATGCCGGAGTTGGCGAAATAAATGTGGATTATGCGGATGCAAAGGAAGTAACCTTAGACTGTGGAGTCGGAGATATTGATATTACGCTGGCGGGTAAGCAAAAAGATTATAGTTACAGTATCGACTGTGGAGTTGGCGACGTAGAAGTTGGCGATAGTGATTACAGTGGATTAGGAGCTACCAAGGAGATAAAAGGCGGTGCGAAAACCGTGGATATTGATTGCGGAGTTGGCGATATCACCGTAGATTTTGAAAAGTAAAGGAGAGAAATATATGGAACCAAAAAGATTGTATAAGTCAAGAACAAACAGAGTGCTTTGCGGAGTATGTGGAGGAATAGGAGAATACTTGAATATTGATCCGACCATTATTCGATTGTTATTTGTACTGCTTGGATGTACTGTGACAGGACTTATTGCATATCTGGTTGCAGCAATCATTATACCGGAACAGATGTAAAGAAAATTGATTTTAGGGATTGCCACAATTTTTAACATCCACCAACGATTTATGTCAAAAATAGTTGGTGGATGCTTTTATTTTCCTTTGTTATAATTGTAAAAAAAGATAGCAAAGGTGGGAAAAATATGAGAAAATATTACATAGATAATATTCGTTCATGGACAATTATTCTGGTGGTAATCTATCATGTGATTTATATGTTTAATTCAGTAATAACAGATGGTGTGATAGGTCCGATTACAAAAGCAAATGGTGTAGATGCGGTACAATATTTGCTGTATCCGTGGTTTATGGTTATTTTGTTTATCATAAGCGGTATGTGTTCTAAATACTATTTGGAAAAACATACGGAAAAGGAATATATCAAGGCACGAACCAGAAAATTATTAGTGCCGTCTACCATTGGCTTGCTGGTTTTTGGATGGATACAGGGATACTATAATATGGCAATCAGTCATGCTTTTGATAATATGCCAACTAAAATACCGGGAGTTGTTTTGTACTTGATTATGTGCGTATCCGGAACCGGTGTACTTTGGACCATTCAGGTAATGTGGATTTTGTCCATGGTGTTATTGTTAGTACGGAAAATTGAAAAGGGGCGTCTTCTGAAGATAGGCGAGAAACTGGGAATTATTCCATTGATTTTGCTTGGTACTTTGGTATGGGCATTTGCGCAAATATTAAATACTCCGGTAATTGTCGTATATCGTTTTGGTATTTATGGCATTTCATTTTTGTTGGGATACTATGTGTTTTCCCATGAAGCTGTGACCGATATATTGAAAAAGTATTGTGTTCCATTGCTTATTTTTGCCAGTGCACTAGGAATTATCTATGTTCGGATGGATTATGGAAAAAACTATACAGTGGCACCAAATGTAAATAATCCCCTTGCCGTTGCATATTGCTGGATAATGTGTTTGGCAATTTTGGGATGCATGAAAAAATGGGGAAATCATAGTAACAAGGTGAGTGGATTTTTGTCCCCAAAAAGTTTTGGAATTTATGTGTTCCATTATTTACCTTTATCGGTTTGTGCATACTGTTTAACTACATATACCAATATGCCGGGAGTGGTGATTTATCTGTTTACAGCTGTTTCCGCTTTTGGAGGAGCTATTATATTGTATGAAATTATTTCACGAATACCGATATTACGCTGGTGCGTATTAGGAATAAAAAAGGAGAAAAAGTATGTTTCATGAAAATTTGGTTTCACTTCGTAAAATAAATCAAATGTCCCAGGAAGAACTTGCTGAAAAAATCGGTGTGAGCAGACAAACTCTTTCAAAGTATGAGACAGGAGAGGCTTTGCCTGATATAGAAAAATGTAAGATTTTGGCAGACATTTTCGATGTTTCCATGGATGACTTGGTAAACTATGACAAAGCAGCTAACGGACTTGGTGTTCCACCAAAGGGAAAACATATTTTTGGAATGGTAAAAGTGGGAGATAAAGGGCAGATTGTCATTCCCGCTAAAGCAAGAAAAGTGTTTGGAATAGAGCCTGGGGATAATCTTATTATATTAGGAGATGAGGCGCAGGGATTGGCAGTTATTATGGAAAAGAATTTTTTGAAGTTGATGCAGACAAATGCGGAAACAGAGTAAGATTAGTGGCTATATAGTCAGGCAATGAGAAGAGGAAAAGGAAGGATTTAAACAGGCAATGAAACATATCAAATTTTATGGTAAATAATGTGTTATAATATATAAACATGACATACCGTTGACATGTTTTGGGTGGTATGATAAGACAGGAAGTGATAAAATGAAAATAGAAAGACTCATAGGTATTCTTTCTGTGTTATTGCAAAAGGAAAAAGTTACCGCCCCGGAGCTTGCAGAAAGATTTGAAGTGTCACGAAGAACCATTAACAGAGATATCGAGGCTTTGTGTAAAGCCGGAATTCCTATCAGTACGGAACAAGGTGTAGGCGGAGGAATTCGTATTATGGAAGGATATCGGATGGATAGAACTATACTTACATCCAAAGATATGCAGATGATATTGGCAGGATTACGAAGCCTTGATGGGGTAAGTGGCAGTCACTATTATAGGCAGCTTATGGAGAAAATCAAGACAGGTTCGTCGTCTTATATAGGCGGTAGAGAATCTATCTTGATTGATCTTTCGTCGTGGGATAAGGAAGCTTTAGCTTCGAAGATTGAAATTATTCAGGAGGCTATCGAAGAAAGAAAGACATTAAATTTTCACTACTATGCACCGAGTGGTGACAGTATAAGAAAACTAGAACCTTATTTTCTGATTTTCAGGTGGAGTAGCTGGTATGTATATGGCTATTGTATGTTTCGTGAAGATTTTCGCATGTTTAAGTTAAATCGGATGGATAAAATTGTTATGGGAGATGTTTTTGAAAAAGGAAGAACAGTCCCGATTCCGGATTTGTCTGATGAATGTGTATTTCCGGCAAAAACAAGAATAAAGGCAGTTTTTGATTCGTGCATGAAGTGGCAACTGATTGAGGAGTTTGGTGTAGATTCATTTAGTATGCTACCAGATGGAAGATTATTGTTTGAGCATGAGTATTCCGATGATGAGAGTCTTTTGTACTGGATGCTTACTTGTGGAGAAAAGGTAACAGTGATAGAACCGGAATCCATAAGAGAAAAGCTGTATCAAATTGCTTCCAATATTGTAAAAAAATATGAGAAAGAAGGGTAGTCTATGCCAAGACCAAAAAACAAAGAGGAACTAATAATAGCGGCTAATACAAATTATGAATTCTATTTTCTCTCAATTTCCACTCAATTTACATTCAATGTAGGTTGGGTGGATTTTTCTTATTCTATACCTACAAAATAAAACGCCCGCAGGGCAGAAAGGCAGGTATAGAGTATGTACGAAGAAAATAATTCACAGGACAAGCCGGTTGTAATCGGCATTGACCACGGGTTTTCACTTATGAAAACCAAGCATCACATTTTTAGCAACGGCATAGTGAGGTGTAATGGCAGACCGCCGGTAGCAGAGAATAGTTTTTATTATGATGGCAGTTACTATTGCATTGGTGGAGAGCGTAAGACAGTTCAAGAGGATAAGACAGCGGATGAGGATTTCTTCCTTTTGACATTAGTAGCTGTTGCCAAGGAAATTAAAACCAGAGAATTGTCACGTACCTTGCGTGTAGTGCTGGGTGTGGGAGTTCCTTTTAAGAGATTCTGGAAGGAGCAGGCGAAGCTGGTGGCATATTTAAAGCGAAGTGGTCCACATTTTATCGAGTTCGAAGAGGAGGATTATGTAATAACCATTGAAGATGTATATTGTTTTCCGCAGTGTTTTGTAGCGGTGGCAGACCGTATTGGCAATATGCATGGGCGATATGTTGTGGCGGATATCGGTTCCTGGACCAAGGATATCATCTGTATTGATGAGAGAAAGGTACAACCGGATAAATGCGTCACTATACCCAATTCCATAATTACACTATTTCAGGAAATCAACGCAGATGTTGCGGAGGCAACAGGCGGAAGGATTCCCGAAAGTGTGGTACAAAATTTCATACGTGGTAAGGATGTGGTAATTCCTGAGGAGGTAGAGAAGATTATCGTATCAAAAATGAAAGCATTTGCAACGGATATAGAAGGTATGCTTGATGAGAGTGGATTTGACCTCGCTTATTCTAACATTCTTTATGTGGGTGGCGGAGCAACTATTATGAGAAGATTTGGAAACGCAAGAGAAAATGCAGCTTATCTTGAGGATATCAGACTGAATGCCAAGGGTTACGAGCTTCTGGCAGCTCATCAGATGAATAAAAGGTAGGTCGGTATAATGCAGAGAACAAAGGACGGATATCGCTGGACCATCAGACTAAGCAATAAGGATTATTCGCAGAAGGAAGTAATCCGGATGTTTGAATATTTGCTGGCATCAGGTGAGTATGCAACGGAATCTGACATTTTTCGGGAAGGAATAAAAAGCCTTTATCGGGAAAAGACAGAGCCGGACAGAATTGTGGACTGGGACAATCGAATACAGGAATGTGCCCGCATTACAGCAGACAATATGATGGAGCGGATGCAAAACATGTTGGATGCAACTGGGCGTAAGGGTGGACTGGTAGAGGTGGTAGGAGCTGTTGCAGGTGCTGATGAAACGGTAGAAGCAGATGCTGGCGTGGCACCACCGGAAGCAGTTGAAGAACTATCAGATGAGGTGGATGATTTCCTAAACGATTATTATGGTTATTTTTAAAATTTCTTGTGTATCGTTAAGGCTGACAAAGTGACGTCAGGCAATCGCTTTGGGCGATTGGCTGTACGCCTGCTTGTCAGACGTTGGTGCATAAGTAAGTGGTAAATTTCATATGGAAGCTGGGGTTTGGGGATGTAAAATCCCCAACAAGTTCTGCCTCGTGTCTACACGGGGCGGAACTTGCTCTACTATTTGCGACTTAAATGGAGCGTATTCGCAAGCGTTAGCGCGCATATTCGTGAACGACCTTAGGGGAGTGAGAGTATAACCGGAGGGAGGAGCGTAAGCGACGGCGAAAGACAAGTGCCGTATCCGGCACAAGATAGATAAAGCAGATTTAGAGGAGGATTTATATGGCGAGAAACGGAGTTCAATTTAATATGTGGCTTTCACAAGAAGAGAAAGCTAAAATTCAAGAAAAAGCAAATAAGGCAGGCATCAGTATGTCGGAGTATATCAGGAGGTGTGCTCTTAGCAGGAAGATACCGCAGTATGGAGATGTGGCAGTATTAAGGGAGATTTCGGCTGAACTTGGTAAGATTGGTTCCAATCTAAATCAGATAGCACACCATTTGAATGCCGGAGGCAGCGTTTATTCTGTTTATTATGACTTGTTGGAAGTGATAAAGGATTGGAATGATATGCGTTTTCGGATGCTGAAACAGGTAGAAGATGTCTGCTGTGGTAAGTATCATCACAGGAGGAGTGCATAATGGCGATTATCAAGCACATACCGGTAAAGAACAGATATTATTCTGCGGCGGTGGAGTATCTCACCTGCAAATTTGATGAGCATACTATGAAGCCTTTGGTGGATGCCAAGGGACGAATGATAATGCGTGATAATTTCTTAATCGAGGGTATCAATTGCGAGGTTGATACCTTCGGTGCAGAATGTATTGAGGTCAATCGGTATTATGGCAAAAACAATGCTATAAAGGATGTAAAAGCTCATCATTATATCATCAGTTTTGCACCGGAAGACAATATTGTCATGCAGGAGGCAATGGATTTTGGGAAGCAATATGTGGAGAAGTTTCTGCTGGGGCATCAGGCAATTCTGGCGGTGCATCCTGACGGTCATAACGGCACCGGGAATATTCATGTTCACATTGTAATTAATTCCGTCAGAAAGTATGAGGGCAAAAAAGAACGTTGGCAGGATAAGCCATGCGAATACAGGCAGGGATGCAAACATAAAAGCACCGGCAAGTTTATGCACGCAGCAAAGCGTTGGGTAATGCGGGAGTGTATGCTAAAAGGTTACAATCAGGTAGATTTGCTGGCTCGCTCTGATGGTAACAATTATTGGGTAGAGAAGCGTGGAAAGGAAGCAGAACCTGATTTTAAGACAGATAAAGATATGATTCGGGAAAGGTTGGATGCGTTGATACAACACGCAGAATCTTTGGACCATATGATATACTATCTAGAACATGTGGAAGATTGGCAGATTCGTGAGACCAATAAAACCATATCCTTTCGGATGCCACATATGAAGAAGTCCATTCGTGGTAAGTCCTTGGGTGAAAATTATGATAAGTTTGCTTTGGAAAAGCGGATTGCAGAAGCTATTGCTTTTAAGGAAAAAGAACTTAGGGCGGAGCAGGAAGCAATGCGTAAGGAAACGCTTGAGGCTGCAGAGGAGCAAGTGTTTGTGGAGCTGCCGGTGGGAGAGTTTGTTGCAGATGTGCTTGAAGAAACTTTTACGATGGAAGAGCTTGCAGAGGAGATGGTTGAAACGATTTTGGAAGGCGAGTATTCTGTAACAGAAAAAAGCAAGTCGATTCAAAGGGATGCAATGTCAAAGGAACTTAACTATATGGAATTGTTGGCAGAATTACAATCACAATTCGTTTGCTTGCAATACGAATTTCAATATAATCTGGATAAAATTTCGGATCTTGATTACGAGCATCGTTACAAAAATCCGGATTATGCTACTTATCAAGCCAATATGGCACGCATTTTGGATAAGTCGTCTTATATCAATCAATGGACGGCGGAATTATCCAAGTGCAGTTTGTTTCAAAAAAATTTGAAGAAGATGTATAAGGAGCAGATTGAAACAGCTTCTGCCGAAGTGAAACGCATCGAAGAAGAGAATAAGAGGATACTTAGTAAAGCTGGATGTTATTCGGAAAGTGAGCTTTGGGTAAAACAACAAAGCTACAATGTGACCTGGAGTCTGTGCAACACTCTTGCGGAACGAAATCGGAGTATTATGGCCGAATGCGAAGGAATTATTCAAAAGTATGCAGAGTTGGTTAGAGGTGCATATGGTATCTTAAACAATGACGGATTTGGCAATAATAATCAGGTAGAGCATATAGCAGAGCAAAAGGCGAAAGTTGTTCTGCAAGAGATGCATGGAAAAGATTTTTCTGAATATGGATTCCGGGATGCATGTATTAAGGTGGGGACACAGTTACAGAGTGCGGACAAAGACAGAAGTTATGAAAGAGGCGTTAGGATTCGATAAGAGTGAGCGAGGTTTGCCCTATATTATGGTGCAAACCTCGCAGATTTCTCAACTGGAAGTATTATAGCATTTCTGAGTGAATTAGCCAATAATATGAAAAAAATCATAATTTTAACTTTTTAACTTTACAAACGAAGTTAAAAAAGTTAATATAGACCTATAAGGAGGGTTGCTTATGACAAACGAAGAATATAACAAGATTATTGCTGAGATTGAAACATTGCCAACAGGCGGTATTACTTATAAAAAAATAAATGGAAAAGAGTATGCTTATTATCAATGGCGCGAGGATGGAAAGCAACATACCAGAAGGACGAAGGATGAAGAGTTAGAACAGCTTTCCAAGCAAATCGAACGCAGGAAAGTACTTCAAAACTTAATAAAAAACATAGATAATCAGGAAATAAATGAAGAAAAGCCGGTTTCGCAGTTTCGATGTACAGTAAGAATTGGAGAGGAGCTGGAGCGTTTTGTAAAACCAGTGGCAAAGTGGGTAAAACGTGAATGTTACCAGCAACTTCATGATTATGTTTATGGAGATATACATGATAGAGTGTATATTTTGTATGGTCTTAGAAGAACCGGTAAAACAACACTGATACGTCAGTTGATATCAGAGATGGATACATCAATGAGAAGTAAAACTGTGTTCATTCAGATACAGGATAATAAGACCTTGGATGATGTGAATCGGGATTTAAAAGTTCTGGAAGAAAAAGGTTATCGCTATGTGTTTATCGATGAGGTTACACTAATGAATGATTTTATCGAAGGTGCAGCACTGTTTTCTGATGTATTTGCGGCGAGCGGAATGAAGATAGTACTTTCCGGTACTGATTCCTTAGGCTTTATGTTTACAGAGGATGAGGAGTTGTATGACAGGTGCATTATGTGTCATACAACTTTTATTCCATATCGCGAATTTGAGAGAGTGCTGGGAATTGTTGGTATTGATGATTTCATTCGATATGGCGGAACGATGAGTCTTGGTGGAAAGCAGTATAATGATAATGCCATGATTTTTGCCACTAAGAAGAGTACCGACGAGTACGTTGACAGTGCCATTGCGAGAAATATTCAGCATTCCTTAAAAAATTATAAGTATGAAGGTCATTTCCGTTCATTCCGGGATTTATATGAGAAAAATGAATTAACCAACGCAATTAACAGAATCGTGGAGGATATGAACCATCGATTCACTATGGAGGTATTGACCAGAGATTTTAAATCAAATGATTTAAGAATTTCAGCAAGCAATTTACGAAAGGATCGGGAAGAACCGACAGATATTCTCGATCGTATTGATATTCTTAAAGTGAATGAAATGCTGAAATCTTTGCTGGAAATCAAGGATAAGGAAGAACAAAAGGTTGAAATCCAAGATTCACATCGTTACGAAATAAAAGAATACTTGGATTTGCTTGACTTAACTGTCGAAATAGAAAGCAGATGGATGTCTGATTATAATCGAAGAGAATCCAGAACAGCATTTTCGCAGCCTGGTATGCGTTATTCCCAAGCAGAGGCACTTATCAAATCGCTTATGCAGGATGATATGTTTAGAGGTTTATCCTTTGAAGAGCGAAAGCGAGTAACTGAAAGAATAATAGATGAAATCAAAGGCAGAATGATGGAGGATATTGTTCTTTTGGAAACAAAGCTTTCCAAAAAGAATTGTGAAGTGTTCCGCTTACAGTTTGCAATTGGCGAATTTGATATGGTGGTGTTTAATCCGGATGAAGGGACTTGCGAAATCTATGAGATTAAGCATAGTAAAGAAGTTGTTCCACAGCAGTGCAAACATTTGTTGGATGAACAAAAATGCAAGGATACTGAATTTAGATATGGTACAATTACCGGAAAGTATGTGATATACCGTGGTGCTACAACATCGCTTGTTAAGGCAGGCGTGGAGACACAGGAAGATGTGGCTTATCTGAATGTGGAAGAGTATTTGAAGGCGTTGTAAGTGTGCAAAAATTGCTTTGACTATAACTATGGATTTTGATACAAAACTTTATCAAATAACAATCAAGTTTAATTATCCGGCAACATTAGTCTTAGAGGGATTTGAGAAACCTGCAGTTATCGAATTAGCATACTTGCTGTATGAAGGGGATTATCGTAGAGTGATAATTGAGGCACAAAATATTTTACTTGAGTATAAAGAGGCATATACATTTTCACCAGAAAAAATACGAGCAATTGATTATCATATAGAAGGTTGCATAGGAAAAGTTTTGCCACCGGAAGTTCATGAAGAGTATTTGAGTGGTAAACATGGACATGGTGTTTGTATTATGCACAGAATTGCACCATTAAAAAATTGGACGAAGGATGTTGGAGATAAGTATTTTATTATAACAGATATTAATGGTGGTTCAAGGTATCAGATAGAGTTATAGAAAGAACTATATAGAATTTGGATGAAAAAAGAGGTTTACATCGGTTTATAAGATGTAAGCCTCTTTTAGGTATTATAAGTTTTCAATTTCAAGCAAATCCACTTTCTGCCCATCCATCTCTATCAGATTTCTCCGTTGCTCCTTGCAAGTCAACAAATCAGGATGCTCTTCATCCAGAAACTTATGGAGTATGCTTTCGGCCTGTGCATAGTACATAAGAGCTACTTTTGCGTTATGCATAGAGGCGTGGACAGCGGCGAGGTTTTGAAACAGGTAACCTTTGGTAAGGGTATCGGATTCATATACCTTATCTGTAATACCGATACAGCTTGTGAAGATTCGGGCAGCCTCCGGGAACTTGCCTTGATGATATAAAAGTTTGGCATAAGTGTTCATGGTATAGAGGCCGTTTGGGGAATACTGCATCTGTGTCTGTACAAGTATATTGGCAGATTTTTCAATGTAATCCAAAGCCTGCTCTGGTTTTCGGAGATTCATACAATAACTTCCGGCATCTAGATACATGGAGGATAAATTGAAGATATGTGTGGTGCCTTTTCCGCAGGCTTCTGCAATTGCTTTTTCTTCCAGTTCCAGAGCTTTTACATGATTTTGATGAATAATAGCGGCTTCGGTTGCCCTATAGTGAAGGAGCGTGGCATGGTCCTCGTTGGTAATATTCTGATAAAGATAGCAGATGCCTTCATATTCGCCAAGAAGCTTTTGGAATAGACGGTAGTGATGCAATCGGGAACTGCTTTCTAAACCATGGTTGATGTAATTGAAGAGGATGAAGCAATGTTTCTGAAAGAAATATTCACACTTAAAACCATAACAAAGAAGCCACGAAAAAGATATATAGCACCTTATGGAAAAACTATTATGGAGAAAGAGCATAAGATAGTGAAGATTTTACCAGGTACAAGGTTGACTGAAATTGTGAGGGATAATCAGAATGATACAGAAGATTGATTTAAAAGATAGAATTGCAATTCTGACAGAAGATAATTTCCGTGATTTGTTAAAGCTGTATGGAGAATTAAATATTGATAGGTTATCACAGATAGTAAATAACCATATCAGAGTTGCAATAGAGGAAATAAAGGAGGATTCAGATTGATTAAGAATTTAGAAGAAAAGCAGAAAATCATAGAACTATTAACAGTTTCTATGTGTTCTGCACCAATGATACCGAGTAAGAATTTTATATTATCACAGTGGTATAAGAAATGGGGAGATTTTAGCAGAGGAAAAACTATATTAAGACTGTATAAAGGACATTTAGTTAAAACAAAAGGACAAGCAAGAATAGAAGGTGATAATTGTGTTTTTGAGTTTCCAGAGCTTGATGCAATATTAAAAGATACAGTTGATGAATATGTAAACAAATATGTCCATAAAGCAAGTAACAAAACGACTTTCCACAAAAATATTAAGGTATTTGCTAGAAATTTAGAGACATACAGAGAATCGTGTGTGGATAATCTCAACAAGATATTACAAGAGAGTGGAAGTACATATGTTGCTAAAAATACAAGCCACTATTTGAAACATTACAAAAGCGGTCATCTTGCAAAGGGATTTATGAATCTTGCAACATATTCTTTGATTTATGATGAAAAGAAACTGTATAGCGGTACATATGATGATGTATTATGCTTCCTTGGAAAAAGTAAATAATCGGCAGACATATACCGATTCTAAACAAATGTATGGATATTTCCCAACAGGCAGGAAGTAAAAGAAAGTCTGTATCAGAGATCAAGAATATCTAACGTGCAATTCTGCACATTTTCCAATATGAGAAAATTGAATAATACGTCTGTTGCACTTAGCAGTTTATTAAGGGGAACGAATTTTAGTTTACCTTTATTTCTTGACCTCTGATTTATCAAAAAGGAGGAAAATGATTAGTGACAATAGATGATGATTTGATAAATAAAAATCCGTTTGAGTTCCAGCTTGCAACAGTAGTTGTAAATGATAGTGTGACGAGAGAAGCTATCACAAGAAAACAGCAGAGAGAATTTTTAAGATTTATCAAAGAGGATAAGCATTTCTGTAAATACTATGATGGAATTTATATCTTGTTTCATACTGGATTGCGTGTATCAGAATTTGTCGGATTGACCATCAATGATATTGAATTTGACAAAGAAAGAATCAAAGTAGATCATCAATTACAGAGGACACGCAATATGGAATATGAGATATTGACACCTAAGACAGAAAAAGGTGAAAGATATGTTCCAATGCAGAAAGATGTTGCAGATTGTTTTCGTAGGATCATTCAGAATAGAAAGCATCCAAAGATTGAACCTATGATTGATGGTTATAGTGGTTTTTTATTCTTAGATAAGAATGATATGCCTATGGTGGCATTGCATTGGGAGAAATATTTTCAACATATCCGTGAGAAGTACAACAGTATTTATAAAGTGCAAATGCCGTGTATTACACCTCATGTATGCAGACACACCTTCTGCTCTAATATGGCAAAGTCTGGAATGAACCCAAAGACCTTACAATATATTATGGGACATTCAGATATAGGAGTTACCCTTAATACATATACTCATTTACAGTTTGAGGATGCCTTAGTAGAGATGAAAAAGGTCGTGGGCTAAAAGGTATGAAAATAGCCCAGAATTTAGCCCAAATGAAGGAAAAGTTATGCAAAGTTATTCCAAATTATGCTGAAAATGTGAACAAAAGCACTATCACAGAAATATTGCAGAATTGTTGTAAGTGCCGAAAATACAGTAAAATCAAGCGTTTAGAGAGGTTTTAGATATATGATAAAAATACTTTTCATCTGCCACGGCACTCCAGTTTTATGATAATGCATACCTTCGCAGACTGGGGCAGAGTACGGCATAATAGGATGGAAAACCTTGGAATTACTACGGTTTAGACTACTAAGGCTCATGGCTGGAAGTGAGATAAAGGCAAAGGTGTTGTGAGGATTCCTTAATAGTAAGGGACTACTTAGAAGTTGAATATGAATGATAAAAGCTACAATTTTTGGTAGGAAACTACTTGGATTGTGGCTTTTTTGAATGCTGGATTGTGACTTATAATCCGTTGCCTCAAAGGCATGCGAAAACTATAATATTTTATGGAGGTAGTTGTCGAAATGATTCAAGCAAATTTTGGAAAGACGATAAAAAAGATTCGTGAGGGTACAGGTTTAAGTCAGGAAAAATTTGCACTTTCTATTGGAATGGATAGAACATATTATGCTTCTGTTGAAGCAGGAAAAAGAAACATTTCATTGAAAAATATTTATAAAATTGCCAATGGTTTCAATCTATCTATAAGTGAGTTATTTTCAGTAATGGAGGATTACTCTGAACAGAGGAATGGTGATGCAAATGAATGATTATAGCTTGAAAATTGAGAAATTTAAAAATGGTATTTTTGATTTGCGAACTCGTAGATTTGGTACAGTAGCAGAAATTATGATTAAGAAATTGTATGGGTTGAATGAATCGGGAACGCTGGCATTTGATAAAAGAGATACGGTTACAAATGCTCGTGTAGAAATAAAGTTTTCTACTGCGCTAAAGAAAAATGAAGAAGCAATCAATGATCAAAATGTTTTTCAACAAGTTATGGATGCGGATTACAAAACAAGGGCTATTTTTTCGTATGAAGCGGAAATATATGATTTTGATTCAAATATACAACAGATTAAGGGAAAGGAATTTGATATTTTATATTATGGACTATTCTTTTGGGATCAGATTGAGATATTTAAGGTTACTCGTTTGGAAGTATTAAATTTTGAAAACTATTCCAACAAACAGCACAGGGGAAATGTGGGAGAAGGGCAGTTCCATTTAAATAGAAGAAATATTGGATTACATAGAGACCACTTTTTACAAAGAGTATTAAGTTATCCAGAATTATATGAACTACTTCAAGAGGAGAATTAGTGATATGAAACAATTACAAAATGAACTGGATTTACTTTTAAAACAATCCGGTGTAGATGATCAAATTATAGAAGTTATTAAACGGGAAAAGCCGGTTTTCCCGTTTAGCACTGAGGGGCGTGTGCTTGCATATTTATTGTCTACAAGAGCTATTGATTATGAGAAATATATGGAACTGCAAAATGCATATGCAAAACGGAATCAATGTTTAGATTTGTTTGATATGGCACCGCGAACATTTGGAGAAACATGGGGCGAAAAGCATATTTTAAATCTTTTCCCAGAATTTATGAAGGCGACGAAAGAGAATATTGCTTCAGTTTATCCCAAATTTGATGGAGAATTTGATTTATGGTTAGATGGTATAAGAGTCGAGGTAAAGGCTTGTCGAGCAAACAGCACAAGAGCAGGGGGAAGCCTTGCAAGTAGAGCATATTTGCACTCCGAAGCCACAGCAAATTCTTTCAAATATCATTATCAGCAGTTGAAACCGACTTGCTGTGATGTATTTATTTGGATAGGTGTGTGCAGAGATGACCTGATTTACTGGGTGTTGACCAGTGATGAATTATTACAGACAGGAAAACTCGGATCTCAGCATAGAAATGAAAATACAGGAATTAAAGGCGTCGAAGTATATGAAGGACAGGTATTTATGGCAGAAGAGGAATTGGTACCATTCTGTGTTGCTGAAAAAGATGTTCTCAATGCTGTAAAGAAAAAAGGAAAGAAATAAAATACAAGCCAATGATAGTGTAAAACATCATTGGCTTGGTTTTTAATCAAGAAATTTATTATCCCTGTCTACAACCTGTTTGATAATATTTTGCTCTGTGTTTGTTAAGTGAAATAAGTCACATATCATAGAATCAAGTGTATCATATTGGGCATAAAGCTGTTCACCATTTAAGCCGGCAATAAGTTTATTGGTTACAGAAATAATCTTATCCTGAGTTGCGGCATCAGTGATAGGAATGGGAATGCTTTCAATATGAGAACGGAGTACTTTAACGGAGTTGAATTCCTTTTTGTAAATAAACTGAGCAACTCTTGAATTAAGAATAGCAAGGATGTACTTTATGTTTATTTCGCGGAGTTTCGGAATAACAATATTGCAACTGTTTAATGACAGCATTTGTGTGTTGTCATATGCAAAAACAAGCTGGCTACTGATAAAACGATACAGCAACTTTTCAGGTGCACGATACATTTCAGTGGGTGCAATTTGTTGAAAACTCTCAGGTTTGAAAACAATATAGTTTGTTGTAGGGTTGACGTGGTATTTGCTTATATCCGAACCCTTTAAAATCATCTCATTTGTTTTTGTTTTAGTTTTGGAAATGTATTCTTTATTGTTTCCGGTTACAATTCCCAATGCAAAGTCTGCGTTGTCCTTTAAATAGCAGGCAGAATCAATATTGCGTATTTTTTGAAGTAATTTATATTCTTTGTCAGAAGTTATAAAACTAAAGTGATTTGCGGAAGTTGTTCGAGATGTATTGATTGTAAACACGTCGTCTTTATTACTAACTACCATTCCGACGGTAGAGAGAGGAGCGTTCTGGTATTGCAGATCTATAATAATACAAGGACACTGTACTCCGTCAAAAGCGTTCCCAAGAAAATCCAAATGTCTGATTGAACAACTACTAAGTATAATGTTCCTTATACTTGTATGAGCTTTTACATTTAGTAGTGCTTCTGGTAATACAAATGCAAGATGTCCGCCCAAAGTAAGATTTCTAAGAGCCTGTTCTATAAAAACATCATAGGATTCGATGCTTTTGTTGGAAATAGATTTAAAGTTCGCTTTCAATGTAACTTTTTCATCTTCGGAAAAATCATATCCCCATGGTGGGTTTCCAATAATATAATGGTATTCGGTATCAAGGTTAAAATTGGTAAGATAATTAAAATTAGTAATATGAGCATCAATGATGTTGATATCAGCATTGTACTTTAATGCCATATTGAGCTTGGTGATTTTTACACTTATGGCATCAATATCGTTTCCATAGATATTATCAAAAGGTATTATGTCTGGAAGTTGTAATAAAAAATTACCAGTTCCACAGCAAGGATCAAGAACTTTTTCATTTTCCTTGAATTTGAATTTACTTATAAGTTGATTGACAACCTTATTAGAGGTGTAATATGAACCAGTAGATTTTCTGTTACCTAAGTTTTTACATGATATATAGATGAGACCGAGAATATCTTCATGTGGTTCATATTCATAATCTAAATTAAATATTGCGTTATTCTGTTTACAGAATAATCTGGCACTATCACCATTGTCAATCAAATCGTCAATGAGTGAATCATATGTTCCGGTTGTAAGTTCCTGATTCAAAAATTTTAAAAGCAAGTTACCTTGCCCGCTCCACGTATAATTTTTTTTATTTCCAAGCAGATGAATGGCACAGTCCGCAATGATATACTGTATTACATTTTCCGAAATAATGATTTCGTTTTTTGATATGAGTGCTAAAAGTTTTTGGATAGTGGGAATATTTATACAATTCTCTGATACATAAGAATTGTATAAAGCATATCCAGATACAAATTTTTTATTACGGCGACTTTTTAATGCAGAAATCTTTCCAGACTGTATTTCTTTTTTTAAGGTTGTTATATAGTTTTTTGAAAAATATGTTTTTTTTGTGTCGGTGTTTTCAGGAATAATTTTTCCAAGTTTAATCCAATTCCGCCCAGTTGCAGTAGAAATGGAAAGTTCATCGCAAACTTCTTTGAGTGATAAATATTTAGACGAATCTGGAACAGAGAAAGTTCTTTCGTCTATAGGCTTAACGGCATCTGAAGGAATCAGCCATATACCACTTATTCTTGTACATCCAGCTATTCTATTTGTCTCGCAAAGTTTTTGAATTCTTCTTTCTGAAATTTTAAATTTTTCTGCTGCATCCTTAACTGAAATATAATCCATAGCGACCTCCTTTTTTAATATTATATACGCTGTGGCGAATAAAAACAATATTAATATTTTAATAATTGCGCTCGAAATAAATTGTTGAGTGGGGGAATCCAAATCTCTACATCCTTTCTGCCTGAAGACCGATGGCCCCTTTCGTGCGAATTTTCGCAGAATTAAACAGGGGGGATACCCACAAAATTCATATTATATGAAAATCCTCGCAGAATACCGCTTCTTTAGCCGATTTTGTTTTGCCGGATAATACCGAAATACGCATAAAACCGTGTGTGAAACGATGGAAAAAGCACAGTTTTTATGCATATTTTCTGACAAAAATATAATCAGAAATGTCTAGCTATTCTGTGCCGTCAGAGTGATATATGTACTACCGAAAAAAGAAAGGCAGGTACATATTATGAGAAACGAAATCCGATTTACACTGGAACCAAAGCAAAGACCAAAGCTGGCACAGGAGATTGGAAAAATACTTGGAACAGCCCCGCATTATGAGCGGGTGCCAAGCTGTGCATACGATATTGCAGGATACCGACTGGACAAAGAGGGTGTGCTGCACATCCCGGAGGGAGTAGCGGTAGAAATGGTGGAACACTTAATTCGCCAGTTACGGGAGCGTGGGTTTCAGGATGATGCGGAATTTACTGAAGAAGTGCTTTTACCGAAGGATAAGTTGATAATAGCAGTTCCGAGAGTAAGCCTTACTGATACGGCATTGGAAAATTTACAGAAGATCATAGCAAATAAGCAGACGCTTTTCAAAAAGGCATTTCAGACGAATAGCACCGAGGTTGAAATCACAGAGAAGAAAATTAACTTTGCATGGTTTCCATATACGGAGGATGGTGACGAGATAGCAGCATACACGCAATTTATCACAAGGCTGTGTGATATGGAAAAAAATGCAAAAAGAGTATCATCAAAGCCGACTGAAACAGACAATGACAAGTATGCTTTTCGATGTTTTTTACTCAGGCTTGGCTTCATCGGAAATGACTATAAGACAGCAAGGAAGATTTTGCTCAGAAATCTGACTGGAAATTCAGCATTTCGTTATGGAGAATAGGGATAAAATCACACTGGGGTGTCGGTGAGAACCGACGCCCTTTTTCTATGAAAAAACAGTTGGGGCAGCTTGTGGCAGATAATATAGGTTATTCTTATAGAGCCATTATAGAAAATAACCTATATTACTTGCCACATCTTGCCCCAGTGTGAAAAATGTAGTGATTACGCCCAGCGGTTATCATTTTCTTCCTGTATTTTCCTGTGATAAGCTGTGCGGGATTTTCTGCGGTTTCGTTCCTTTTTACATTCCGGATTATCACAATATTTCTGACGGTTTCCGTTCTTGATAAACAGGCGACCACAGCACTCACAGGTGGCAACACCAACTCGGTCTGCATAGGCAATCGGATAATCTGTAGGGATAGATACATATTGCGACAGGGCGAATCGGGCAGCGTCAAAAACAGAGTGGAAATCCGGCATGACCTTCAATTCTCCATTCTCATCTAATCCAAGCTTCATGGTCACTCCACTCATTTCATTTAGGTAAGCAGATATTTTACCGAGATGTTTCTGCATAGGAAATGAATTAAAATCCGCAAATTCATTTGTCCATGTTATCTGTGCAAGGTCATCGGAAATATCAAGCTGCTCTAGACATTTTTTGAACATTAGGATAACCAGAGTGTCACGGTACAATTTTTCTAAATCATCCCTCATCTCTTTTACATCGAAAGTAAAACTTCCAAGTATATTGGTAGACACATCCCAATATTCTGCATCTTTATCTATATCCCATTTATATTCGGCAATACCGCCGAATGCATAGTAAGGGTGTGCGTACTGCTGACACCATGAAATGATATCATCGGCAGCAGTGTTGTCATCTTTTCCACGGATGCTCTGATACAGATTGTTCAGGGAAAGCCAGAGTTCGTTTCCATCCAAGCCATAGCCACGGTTGAGCCGTGGCACATCTCCATCCCCCAGACAGGCGGTTATTATGATTTCCCCGTTCTTTTCTGTCTTTTCATAATATTTGAAAGTTGCTGTCAGTCTTGCATCCGCACTTATTTTTCCCAAACTGAAATCTTCGTTCATATTCTACCTCCATTCTTACCGATAGAACTTACTTCCAGTACGACCTATTACCAATAGAAAATAGCCTTTGGTAACATTATAAAGTATACTGTGATAGAAAACAAGAGCAATTCATGTTTGAAATGCAGAGAGGAGGATGGCTATGGATAAAATCACGATGAGCGTACAGGAAATGGCGATGCAGATGGGAATCAGCCTAAGCAAAGCATATGCTCTGACCAGAGAGGCAGACTTCCCGATCGTCCGTGTCGGCAAGCGGGTATTGATTCCGGTTTCGGAATTTAAAGTGTGGTTATCTGCAAGAGCTACAGAGAAATGATGCATCGGGAAATAAGCGGGAAAGGAGGAGCACAGGATGTACGAGAAACTTCCTGAACAGTTGAAAAAAGATGGACGGTTCTGTCTGTGGAAATATGAAGAGAGAAACGGACGCATGACAAAAGTGCCGTATCAGACAAATGGCAGAAAAGCGAGCAGTGCCGATAAAAATACCTTTTCGGATTTTCGATTGGCAGTCAATGCAATGGATGGTTATGACGGAATCGGTATGGGTGCATTTGATGATTTCTGCATGGTAGATATCGACCATTGCGTGTTTGGTGGAAAGCTGACACAGATGGCAGAAGACATCGTGGAGAGAATGGACTCCTATACAGAATTCAGCCCCTCCGGCACGGGAGTCCAATGTCATTAAGATAAGAAAATATATTATACCGAACAGATATGATAGCTTACATATCTGTTCTTTTTTTCGTTTTTTTTTTAGAAAAAACACTTGACAAATTAACAAAAAAATGCGGCGAAGCCCCTTGAATATATTACATTTTAGGAGGTTTCGCTTATGCGATTTTCGGAAGAAGTAAAAAACACACTATGGAATTTAATTGATGACATGTCTTTGAATTCATCAGAATTCACGGTTAATCCAAACAAAGATTTTACAAGAAAGAAAAAATGGGATTTTGCAACAGTACTGAAATTTATTATTTCTATGGAGAGCCAGTCTTTGAAAAATGAACTACACAAATATTTCGGTTATACTGCAGA
>NZ_JAHLQD010000020.1:0-113949 GCF_018918225.1 Roseburia sp. MSJ-14 | reverse complement strand
GGAAGTAAGACCCCTTGAAGAGTACAAGGTAGATAGGGCAGAGGTGGAAGTGCAGTAATGCATGGAGCTGACTGTTACTAATCGGTCGAGGGCTTGACCTAGAGAACTTAGGGAAATCGAACGAAGTGAAGATTGAGCTTAGTTCGAAGGTCGTTCCGAGGAACTTAATGAAAGCGAGCCAAAGGCGAAGGTTGAATTTAGTGAACGGAACTTCCTTAAGTGGAAATCGGATAATTTCTGTGTGAACTTTTTAAGGTATATAAAACATTATTCCTCGATAGCTCAGTCGGTAGAGCACGCGGCTGTTAACCGCGCTGTCGTAGGTTCAAGTCCTACTCGGGGAGTTTTTTTATTATCAAAGAATAGTTAAATACTTAAGATTAGGCTCCTTGGTCAAGCGGTTAAGACATCGCCCTTTCACGGCGGTAACACGGGTTCGATTCCCGTAGGAGTCATTTTCTGATATATTGCATATAATACAGTAGATGGTATAATTTTATAAAATATGGCGCCGTAGCCAAGTGGTAAGGCAGAGGTCTGCAACACCTTCATCACCAGTTCAAATCTGGTCGGCGCCTTTTAGAGATTTCAGAAGAATTTCTGAAATCTTTTTTCTTATATTATAGAATATTTAGAAAATACCATGCTGTATTAAAGATAGAAGGGAATGTATTTAAATGAAAAACTGTGTACTTATTACAGGGGGAACAAGTGGAATTGGATATGCCTTAGCACAAAAATTTGCAAAAGAACATTATGAAGTTTTAATAGTTGCATCTAATAAAGAACGATTAGTACAAACAAAGAAGAATTTGGAACAGGCATATGGAACATCGGTACATATATATCAGCAGGATCTTTCAAAAATAGGAGCAGCAGAAGAACTGTATAAAAAAATAAAAAAAGAGAACATAGAGATAGATATTTTAGTAAATAATGCAGGATATGGAGCAATAGGAGCAACGGAGTCTATAGATAAAGAAAAAGACAGAGGCTTGATGGTATTAAATATGATTACGCTTACAGAATTATGTAAGTTTTTTTTAGCGGATATGTATAAGAGAAAAAGGGGAAAAATACTGAATGTTGCATCTACTGGAGCATTTCAACCAGGTCCGTATACAGCGACGTATTATGCAAGTAAGTCTTATGTTTTAAGTTATAGTAGGGCAATTAGGAGAGAAGCTGCAAAATATAATGTACAAGTATGTATATTATGTCCTGGAACTACAAATACGGAGTTTTTTCATAAGACAGGGAAAAAAACACCAAAGGGTGCCATGAACCCAGGTAAAGTGGCGGTGTATGCATACAATAAGTTAATGAAAAATAAGGAAATAATCATTCCGGGAATTTTAAATCGAATACTTAGAGTGATTCCTATAAGAATAAAAATATTTTTTGTGGAATTGATAAAAAAGAAATAGAAAAAAGTGTATTAAATCCTATACAAGGTTTGACGAATGCAAAAAAAAGGTATAGCATGATAAAAATGAAAGGAAGTAGAAAAATGAAGTATTTAAGACAATTTTTTATTATTATGTTGATATCGTTATTGGGTGAAACTTTAAAGTGGCTGATTCCATTACCAATTCCGGCAAGTATTTACGGGTTGGTATTAATGTTACTTGCATTATGTACAGGAGTTATTACGGTGGATAAGGTAGAGGAAGCCAGTACTTTTTTAATAGAAATTATGCCAGTCATGTTTATCCCGGCATCGGTAGGACTACTTGATAGCTGGGGGGTATTAAAAGATATTATTTTGCCAATAGGTGCAATTATTGTTATTACTACAATTATAGTTATGGGATTTACCGGAAAAATAACACAGGGAATTATACGAATGGAAAAGAGGAAAAAGAATGAATAATTTAGCTCAGGAATCTATATTTTTTGGAATGGCAATCAGTCTTTTGGGGTATGAAATAGGACTTATTATAAAGAGAAAGTTTAAGATGGCTATTTTTAATCCTCTTTTAATAGCGGTAGTAATAGTAATTTTATTTTTAGTAGTATTTCATGTGGATTATGAAACTTATAACAGTAGCGCAAAGTACTTGAGTTATTTGTTGACACCATCAACGGTTTGTCTGGCGGTTCCTTTATATCAACAGCTTCATTTATTAAGAAAAAATGCGAAGGCAGTAATTTTAGGAATAACCAGTGGAGTAATTATCAGCCTTACCAGTGTGTTACTATTAAGTAAGTTATTTGGCTTGAACCATCAGCAGTATGTGACTATGCTCCCAAAATCAATTACAACAGCAATTGGTATGGGAGTATCAGAGGAAATGGGAGGAATTGTCACCATTACAGTAGCATCTATTATTATTACCGGAATTCTTGGAAATATGATGGCAGAATTAATCTGTAAAATATTTCGTATTACCGAGCCCGTTGCAAAGGGAATTGCAATAGGGACATCGGCACATGCCGTTGGAACAGCAAAGGCGATAGAAATGGGAGAAATAGAAGGAGCTATGAGCGGTCTTGCGATTGCGGTGGCAGGTCTTTTAACCGTAATAATGGCATCGTTCTATGCAAATTTAATGTAATCAGAAATAAAATATAATTTGCAATCTCTGTAGGCAGTGTTATAATAAAGATAATAAAAACAGACAGGAGTGGGGTTTATGATTATTACAATCGGAAGAGAATTTGGAAGCTATGGACATGTAATTGGGAAGAAGCTTGCAGAAAAATTGGGAATTAAATATTATGATAAGGAATCTATGGCAATAGAGGCAAAAAAATCAAGTCAGTACGAAGAATTAAAAGCATTTTATGAAGAGGAACCGGTAAGTAGTCTGTTATATGTTATAGCATTAGACAGCGGTTCTGGAAGACATGGAGAGGTTCCGTTTCAATTTATTCGCCAATTAGCAGCAAAGCAGGATTGTGTAATTGTTGGAAGATGTGGAAATTACATTTTAAAGGACAATCCGGATATGACAAGCGTATTTATTCATGCACCAGAGGAATATCGTATTCAAAAAACTGCTGAGAGTCGAAAGCTTAGCATGGAAAAAGCAAAGAAGTTAGTAGAAAAGGAAGACCGTGCAAGAGCAGGATTCCATAAGTATTATGCAGATGAGATATGGAATTGTAGTGATTCCTATCAGTTGACTATTGATAGCAGTGTTGTCGGGGTTGATGGAGCAGTAGAAATGATTATGGAATTTTTAGATAAAAAAGAACGTATGAAATAATAAATAAAAAGTATTACAGCCGCTGACGGGGGTAACGTCGGCGGCTGTAAGCATGTAAAGGGAGATAATTATAAAAAACAGAAATAAAAAATTTCCATAATTATAATAACGTTATATTTAAAAAAAATGAATATAAAATTTCTTGGAAATATGTTGTAAATTTGAGAACTCCATTTTAGTATATTGTGAGACTACTTTTTCAAGTATAAAATAAAGGTCAGATGTAAAGGAGAGGGAAAAGAAAAAGGAGGATTTTACACTATGAAATGGACACACAAATGTGCGAAGAGAGCTATGGGGCTGCTAACGGCTGCGGTAATGTTGTTCTCTTTTGTGCTGTCTGGGGGAACAACGATGACTGCGAAAGCAGACGGGGGGGAATATAAGGGTGCAACAGTGAGTGCAAGTGGTGTTACTTTTTATTATTATGATACTACGAACACACACACAAAGGTTTATATGAAGGGAAGCTGGGATGGAAGCTGGGGGGCTCATATTCCGTTGACAAATGATGGCAATGGTGTTTGGAGTGTAACAGTACCATTTAGCGGTGACGGAGTAACAGGTGTAGAAGCATTTTATGGCGATGGAACACCGGGAGGAGTAAGTGGTAATACAACAGTTACTTTTGAAAAAGGAACTACATATGCTTATGGATTTGAGGATAATGTAGGTGGAGAGTGGATTGGTACAGATGATAATAATCCAAAAGTTGGAGGAAATTCTGAAATTGTAGGAAGTCCTGTAATATCCGCAGACGGTGTAAAATTGTATTATTATCCAGAACATGGAACTTATCCAACAATGACTGTAAAGTATCGTGAAAAAGGAAGCAGTACAGCTTGGGCAGATGCAGCTTCTGTTACAATGAATTTGGATACTACCTATACAGCAATTTTATCGGCTACAATTGATACAGCTACATTGGCAAGTGGAACCTATGAGTATAAAATGTATAAAAATGGTACCGAAGTAGCAGATAATCTGGTAAAGGAACAAATTTTTAAAGTTTCTAATATTCCGGCAGAAGATCCAAGTGTTAAAAGTCCGGTTGTAAAAGATAATGATGTAACATTTAATTATTATGGTCCGACTGCAAATAAAGTAACTGTAAAAGGTGAAATGACAGGATGGGCAGAAAAAGCATTAACGAAAAATGAAGCAACCGGTTATTGGAGTCTTACCATTTCCGGAGTAGCAAAAGGAACCTACCAGTATGGATTTATGGTAGATAATAATTGGACAGAAGATAAGCTGAATATAGCTGAAAAAGTTGGCGGTAATAATGTATTTACAATTACCAATGAATTACAGACAAAAGTAAAGAGTCCGGTAGTAAATGCATGGGGAACAACTTTTAATTATTATGCACCGGATGCAACCAGAGTTCAGTTGGCAGGAGAACTTACCGGATGGACAGAAGATACAGCAGCAGATATGATTCAGGATGCAGAAGGTTGGTGGACAATTACTATTCCTAACGCAGCAGCAGGAGATTATGGTTATAAGTTTGTGGAAAATGGAGATTTTTCAAATGGATGGAAACAGGACCCATTAAATGCAAGCAGAATGCCAAGCAGCGATAACTGTAAAGTAACAGTAAAAGGAACAGAATCTGGAATTAGTCCGGTAATCGAAGGTACTAAGGTGACTTTTGTATATCCGGAAAATCCAAAAACTTCTGAAAAGGTAAGATTAGCAGGAGATTTGACAACACCTCAGTGGGGGGATAGTGAAGAAGAATTTACTTATAATACAAGTAAAAAACAATGGGAATATACCAAAACAGTAGCACCGGGAAGCTACGCATATAAATTTATAAAAAATGCAAGTGACTGGATGACAGACCCTGCAAACGAAGAAACTACAGCAGATGGAAATAGTAAATTGTTAATTGCAGGACTTACAGATACTTCAATTCAGGCAGAAAAAGGTGTAGCAACAAAGTTGCCGGAAACTGTAAAATATTATGCAGGTGATGGTACAGAACATCAGGTAAAGGTTACATATTCTTTGCCAAGTGGCGTTACAGGTGTTTCTATAAGTGATGGAAATATTACAGTGGAAAAATCTTATACAGGTAAAAATATTGCAGTAACAATGAAAGCAGGAGAGTTTGAAGCAACATTAACTGTAATACCAGTAGAAGATGTTTACAATTATACTATTTATTATTTTGACAAGAATCATCAGACAACAGATTCTAGTGACTTGTGGTTGTGGGAAGTAAATGGAGCACCGGGAGCTGCTTATGATTTCACAGAAACAGAAGTATTAGAAGATGGAAGAACATGGTTAAAAGCAACAGTTTCTGCTTCTTATACAAATTTCGGAATGATTGCACGTTCTAAAGGAGAATGGAGCTGGCAGGGACCAGATGTTTACTATACCAATACAGATAAAAATAAAAATGTAACATTGTATTTGGTTGCAGATGATACAACTGCATATACAACATTACCAAAGATTGTGGAAGCAAAAGATCGTTATGCAATGATTGAGTATGTACGTTCTGCTGGTGATTATGATAATTGGTATTTGTATACATGGAACAGCGGTTTTGGAAGTGAAGTAGATATTCCACTTACCACTATTAATGGAAAACAGTACTTTAAGGTACCGATTAAAAAGAACACCAAGAGTTTATCCTTTGTTGTTCATAGAAAAGATGGAGAGGATGCATGGGCAGAAAAAGACGGCGGAGACAACAGCCTGTCTACTCCATTAAAACAGACCGTAACAGAAGCTATTTATACTCAGGGACAAGGTATTAGTTATATTTATCCGGAAAACATGGGATATAAGCTAGATACCAAAAACGGAAGAGTAGGATTTTTCTATCGCGATGATGATCTAGTATTGGAAGGTAAATTAAATACCTTAGAAGGAAAAGTTCAGGTTGAAATTGATGGAAATACATATGATATGACCTATGATGCAGATACAGACCGTTTTGTATATTATTACAACAGTCTGACAGAGGGAGATCATTATTATCGTTTTTGCATTGATGGAAATTACCAGTTAGATGCATATAATGACAGAGTAGAAGAAAGAGCACCATTTGTAAAAGCAACAGATAATAATCTTACAAATGCTAAGGGTGCAAATGGTACTTTGGTAGAATATTCTGTTTATACTTATAAAAAGTATGCAGCATCTGCAAGTGCAGAGTTTTCACAGAAAACAGTAGATTACACACAAAACTCTGTATTAAAAGTTACAGCAAACAAAGTAGATGATATGGAAGTAAGTGCAGTAACTGCTGATATTTCTGCATTAGGTGGAAATAGTCAATTTGTAATTGATCCACAGTTAATGGCAGGAACAATTGCAGTAAATGAAAATGTAAAACCGGGAACATATACGATTCCAATCACAGTAAAAGACCAATATGAAAATGAATATACTACATCTGCAACTATTACAGTAACAGAAAAGACCGGAAATGATTTTGATTGGGATGAAGCGATTATTTACTTTATGGTAACAGACCGTTTCTATGATGGAAATACATCCAATAATATAGGTGTAGAGAAAGATAATCCATCTGGATATCATGGAGGAGACTTTGCAGGAGTAACACAGAAGTTAGATTATTTAAAAGAGTTAGGAATCAATACAATTTGGATTACTCCAATTGTAGATAATATTGATGATGCACTGACCACAGAAGTGCCGGGAATTACTTCTCATGGCTACCATGGATACTGGGCAAAGGATTTTACAACATTAGATCCAACCCTTGGAACAGAAGCAGAATTCCAGACTTTAATTAGTGAGGCACACAGCCGTGGCATTAAAATTATGGTAGATGTAGTGCTGAATCATGCAGGTTATAATACAGAATCTGTTTTCGGAGATATGATTCGAAGCAGTGCAGAAACGGTATCCGGTGATGACCAGTTAGCACCGCTTTCCGGACTTCCGGACTTTGCAACGGAAAAAGCAGAAGTAAGAAATCAGTTAGTTGCATGGCAGACAGCATGGATGACAAATTATAATATTGATTACTTCCGTGTAGATACTGTAAAACATGTGGATGATACTACATGGAAGGCATTTAAGAATTCTTTAACAGAAGCAAACCCAGCATTTAAGATGATTGGAGAATATTCCGGCGCGGGATATACTTTTGATGGTGGTCAGTTAAGAACAGGTCAGATGGATTCGCTTCTTGACTTTGATTTTAATGATTTCGGACAGCAGTTTGTAACGGGAAGCATCAGTTCTATTGAAAAGAAGTTAGAGGAAAGAAATAACACAATTGATAATACAGCAACTTTAGGAAACTTCTTAAGCAGTCATGATGAAGACGGATTGGTATATAAACTGATTAGTGAAAATGGAATGACAGAGAAGGAAGCACTGAACAAGATGTTAGTTGCGGCATCTTTACAGATTACTGCCAAAGGTCAACCAGTTGTTTATTATGGGGAAGAAATTGGATTGTATGGGGCAAATAATTATCCATATCAGACCAACCGATATGATTTTGACTGGAGCAAGGTAACATCTGACAATAAAATCTTGAACCATTATAAGGGACTTTTAGCTGCAAGAAATATATACAGTGAAGTATTTGCAAAGGGTGAAAGAGTAGGTCTTGGCACAAGTGATGCAGATGGATATGTAGTGTTTGACCGTGTTTATGAGGGACGTCATGTTGTAACTGCATTAAATACTACAGATAAGGCAAAAACAATTACCTTTGATTTGAAGAAGGTAGCAGTAGATGATGTATATACGAATTTGATTACATCTGGATATGGAAACAGCAGTAAAATTGATGGAACAAAGGTGACATTGACTATTCCGGCAGCATCTGAAGGTGGCACATATATGTTTACCTATGCAGATAACAAGCAACAGCAGCAACAGCAGCAACAACAGCAACAAGAAGCAAAACTGGAAAATACCGTAATTAAAACGGGAGATGCTACGCAGGTAGCAGGATTAGTATTGATGGTGTTATCAGCAGCAGTTGTAATGGCTGAGATAGCGCGTAAAAAGAAATATTGTTAATAAAGTTTTAAGTAGTACAAGGAGAAAACAGCATGAATTTTGCAGAGATTTACCATAAGACAGAGCCGCCGTATTGTTATCCACGAAATGAAAAGGAAATGATTGTGAATATCAAGACCGGATATGACGTGGAGCGAGTATGGATTTGCTATGGAGATCCATACAGCAGTGGAATTGCGGGAGGTGTAGAAGGATGGAGTGGAACAGAAGAAGAAATTATTTACAAAAAGGACCTGAAGTATCAACGATTCTGGACAACCACAGTAATTCCGAAATATAAGAGACTGAAATATTATTTTATATTGGAGAGCAATGGAGAACGGTACTATTATTATGAAGATGGTATTATCAATGGGGAACAGCAAAAACTATCCGCAAAAATGTTTCAGTATTTTATATTTCCATGGATGAATCCTTCCGATATTGCAAAAACACCGGATTGGGTTAACCATATGGTTTGGTATCAGATTTTCCCGGACCGGTTCTGCAATGGAAATCCTGCACGAAATTCTGCACAGGTGAAGCCATGGAAGAAGGGAAGGGTAAAAAATGAGGATTTCTATGGCGGAGACCTGGAAGGAATTATTAAAAAGCTGGACTATTTGAAAGAACTGGGTGTAACGGGGATTTATCTTACACCGATATTTGAATCTCCGTCTACACATAAGTATGATACAAAAGATTATATGGAAATAGACCCGCAGTTTGGTGACAAGGAAGTCTTCGGACGTTTGGTAGAGGAAATGCATAAGCGTGATATGAAGATTATGCTGGATGGTGTATTTAATCACTGTGGAACCAGTTTTCCATTTTGGAAAGATGTGGTAGAAAAGGGACCGGATTCACCATATTTTGATTGGTTTATGGTACATAAATGGCCGTTTGATACGACTGTATGGGATACCAGAGATGGCAAGTATGATTCCTTTGCATTTGCAGCAGGAATGCCAAAACTAAATACAAACAATCCGGACGTGGTAGCATATTTTCAGAAGGTATGTAGTTATTGGGTAGAAAACTTTGATATTGATGGGATTCGATTTGATGTGGGAAATGAAGTATCTCATCAGTTTTTAAAGACCATAAGAAAGACGGTTAAGAGTATAAAGCCCGATATTTATCTGTTGGGAGAAATTTGGAATGATGCATCCTTGTGGTTAGTGGGAGATGAATATGACTCTGTTATGAATTACCCATTAACCAGTAGCATTAACGACTTTTGGATTGATAAGAGTTTAACAAAGGTAGATTTTGAGCATACAATTAATCGGTGCTACACCATGTATATGCAGCAAAACAACAATGTATTGTTTAACTTGTTAGATTCCCATGATACAGATCGCCTTTTCTCCAGAACAGGAGATGAAGATGCATTTTATCAGGAATTGTGTGTGCTCTTTACTATGCCGGGAAGTCCTTGCATTTTCTATGGGACAGAAATTGCCATGGAAGGAGGACATGATCCGGATTGTCGTCGGTGCATGCCTTGGGATGAAATAGAAGCGGGAAAATATGAAGAAAGAATTGCTCAGATGAAGCAGCTTATTACACTTCGAAAAGGGCAGGATACCTTTCGTAGTCTTCACTTCCATTTTCCAAATGAAATCAATAATCCAAGAGTAATCGAATACATTAAGTTAGAGTGGGAACAGAAGTTATTTGTTTATATGAATTGTTCAAAACAGGCAGAAGAAATTCCGCAAAAAGAAGTATTATTTGCTAGGAAGTATGAGAATGGAAAGTTATTACCTGGAGGAGTTTTGATTCAGAAATAGGTAGAAAAGAACATGTATGCCAAAAGCATATGTGTTCTTTTTTCTCCCAAATAACGAGAAAAATCGAGTGCTTATATAGCATGTTTGACATAGTTTTATAAAATTTATAAAAAAACGCAGAAATCTGATATATTTCAAAAAATGCTTATATTTACCTTGAATTTAATCAAAAGTATAATGAAATCATCAGATAAAAGTCTGAAAGTAAAGAATTTATATTTTTAGGAGGAAGCAAAATGAAAAAGAAACTCGTATCATTATTATTAGTTTCTGCTATGGCATTCGGAACATTAGCTGGATGTGGTAACAGCAATGACAGCAAAAAAGCTGACACAAAAGATGCAGGGGAAAGCAAAGATGGAGAAACAAAAGATGTTTCTTTAACAGTATGGAGCCCACAGGAAGATCAGGATACTGGCTGGTTAAAACAGCAGTGTGAAGCTTTCAATGAAGCTCATCCGGAATGGAACGTTACATTTACTTATGGTGTTTGCCCAGAAGGTGAAGCAAAAGATACAGTAAAGAACGACGTTGAAGGAAGCGCAGATGTTTACATGCTTGCTAACGACAATATTCCAGATTTGGTATCTTGCAACGGATTAGCAGAAATCGGTGGAAGTTACTTAGATGATATTAAAGCAAATAACTCTGAGTCTATCGTATCTTCTGTTACATATAACGATGCTGTAGTAGCATTCCCATTTACATCTAATACATGGTTTATGTACTATGACAAGAGTGTATTCTCTGAAGATGATATTAAGAGCCTTGACACAATGCTAGAAAAAGGAAAAGTTTCCTTCCCAATTACTAACTCTTGGTATATTCAAGCTTTCTATGCAGCAAACGGATGTACTTTATTCGGTGATGGAACAAAAGAAGATGACGGAATTGACTTTGGTGGAGATAAGGGTGTAGCAGTTACAAACTACTTAGTAGATTTAGTTGCAAATCCTAACTTTGTTAACGATGCAGACGGAGCTGGAATCGCTGGTCTTCGTGATAAGAGTGTAAACGCTATCTTCTCCGGAACATGGGATGCAGATGCTGTAGAAGAAGCACTTGGTGAAAACATGGGTGTTGCAGCACTTCCTACTGTTAAAATTGATGGACAGGATCAGCAGATGAAATCCTTCATGGGATCTAAAGCAGTTGGTGTAAATCCACATGCAAAGGATATGGAAGTGGCTATGTCTCTTGCAGCATACCTTACAGGTGAAGAATCTCAGTTAGCTCATTATGAAATGAGAAACGTTCTTCCATCTAACACAAACATTGATGTTTCTGACAATGCTATCGCTGAAGCAGTTGCAGATGTTATGAAGAACACATCTATCGTACAGCCATTAGTATCTAAGATGGGTAACTACTGGAGCCCAGCAGAAAACATGGGTAAAGCAATCTTCGCTGGTGAAGTTACACATGACAATGCAGCAGATAAAACAGAAGAAATGAATACAGCAATGAACACTGATGCAGCAGCAGAATAAATAATAAGATAGTTAGCGGTTCGGAGTTAATAAGAACCGAAGACTCCAGGATGCCGTAAGAACCGGCACCCTGGATGTCTTTGTTAAATGATAGGAGGCCCAAAAGTGAAAAAGGCTGAGGCAAAGAAAAAAAGAGTAAAAGAGTTTCAAGATCCTTATACAGTTACCGGAGCGTTGGTAAAAGGAAATATAATTACAAAATTGTCCCTGTTGATTATGGGTCTTGGAAATATTGCACATAAGCAAGTTATAAAGGGACTGATATATTTAGCAGTTGAAATCAGTTGGTTAGTTTATATGATTCAATATGGTTTCTACAGCATGTCCATGTTGCCATCTCTGGGGTGGAGAGAGCAGCAGAAAGTTTGGAATGACGCAAAAAGTATTTTTGAATATACAGCAGGAGATCAGTCAAGTCTGATTTTGCTATATGGTGTTGCAACTATATTTGTTACCTTCTTATTCATTATTGTATGGAGAGATTCTGTAAAGAGTGGATATAAGGTAGAATTACTTGCTAAAGAAGGCAAGCATATTAATACATTTAAAGAAGACTTCAAGAGTTTGTTTGATAAAAATTTACATAAATTATTATTAGCAGGACCAATCATGGGGGTATTGGTATTCACAGTATTACCATTGTTATATAATATCACCATGGCTTTCACAAATTACAGTAAGATTGGTGATAAGCTGGTACTGTTTGACTGGGTAGGACTTGCAAACTTTAAGAAAATTTTAAATATTAAAGATGGTATTGGAGGACAGTTCTATTCTGTATTAGGGTGGACATTAATCTGGGCGGTATTTGCAACTGTATTGAATTATATCTTTGGTATGATTTTAGCAATCGTAATTAACCGTAAAGACACAAAGGCAAAGGGATTTTGGAGATTTTGTTTCGTTATTTCTATTGCTGTACCACAGTTCGTGTCTCTGCTGATTATGAGAACAATGTTGCAGCCGACAGGTATCGTAAATACATTGTTATTGAAATATGGTTTGATAGACAAGGCACTACCATTTTTTACAAGTGCCACATGGGCAAGAGTTACTGTTATTGTAATTAACTTATGGGTGGGTATTCCATATACCTTACTTCAGGTAACAGGTATCTTGCAGAATATTCCGGCAGAGCTTTACGAAGCAGCTAAAATTGACGGAGCAAATGCAGTGCAGACATTCTTTAAGATTACATTACCATATATGTTGTTCGTTATGACCCCATATCTGATTACACAGTTTACAGGAAATATTAATAACTTTAACGTTATCTTCCTGTTGTCAGGTGGTAATCCAACCGGTGTTGGCGATACAGCAGGTAAGACAGACCTTTTGGTTACCTGGTTGTATAAGTTAACCGTTGATAAGAGTTATTATAATTTAGGTGCAGTTATTGGTATTATGACCTTTATTGTATTGGCAATTGTTGCTTTGGTAACATATCGAAATACCACATCCTATAAAGATGAGGAGGGATTCATGTAATGAACAGTGCAAGAAAAAAAGTTACAAATGTTATTGTGCATATATTGTTAGCAATATTGGCATTTATTTGGGTGTTACCAGTGTTTTGGGTAATTTTGACAAGTTTCCGTGGAGAAAAGGGATCATATGTATCAACCTTTTTTCCAAAGACTTATACATTGAACAATTATGTTAAGTTATTTACGGATACAAGTATTTTGGACTTCCCTAAGATGTTCATGAATACATTTATTATCGCAATTTTTACATGTATTATTTCAACAGTATTCGTACTGTCAGTATCTTATTGTATGTCCAGAATGCGCTTTAAGATGAGAAAACCATACATGAACATTGCCATGATTTTAGGATTATTCCCTTCTTTCATGTCTATGATTGCAGTATACTATATTTTGAAGGCATTAAATCTTGTAAACGGATCTATGATTCGTCTGGCATTGATTATTGTATTCTCTGCCGGTAGTGGTGTTGGATTCTATGTAGCAAAGGGATTCTTTGATACCATTCCAAAGGCTTTGGATGAAGCTGCAATTATTGATGGAGCTACTAAGTGGCAGACATTTACAAAAATTACAATTCCACTGAGTAAACCGATTATTGTGTATACCGTTTTGACATCCTTTATGGCACCATGGCTTGACTTTATTTTTGCAAAAGTTATCTGTCGTGCAGATGCAACTCAGTACACAGTCTCTATTGGATTGTGGAAGATGTTGGAAAAAGAGTATATTGATTCTTGGTATACCTGTTTCGCAGCAGGTGCCGTAGTAGTATCTGTTCCAATTGCTATCTTATTCCTGATTACGCAGAAATTCTATGTAGAAGGTATGAGCGGAGCAGTAAAAGGTTAATAAATTTATCCGCAGAGACGGAGAGAATATCAAGGGAGAGGCGGAAAAGTCTCTCCCATTTTGTTTAAGACAGGAGAAGTATATGAAAAGAAAAGTACAGGCATTGATTTTGACCATTTGTCTGGTAGCGGGGAGTTTCCTTACTGCTTGTTCAAAGGAAAAAAATGTAGAAGCATTAAATATTGTAGATGATAATTATCGCAATTATTACGAAATATTTGTAGGTTCCTTTTATGACAGTGACGGTAATGGAACAGGCGACCTGCAAGGAGTCATTCAAAAGTTAGATTATATTAATGATGGGGATGACAAAACAGATACAGATTTAGGCTTTAATGGAATATGGCTTATGCCGATTATGCCTTCCGATTCCTATCATAAGTATGATGTAAAAGATTATTATGATATTGATAAAAGTTATGGAACTATGGAAGATATGGAACAGTTGATTGAGGAATGTCATAAAAGAGGAATAAAATTAATTATTGATATGGTATTTAATCATACATCTGCATCACATCCGTGGTTTACAGAGGCATGTGATTACTTGAAAAGTCTGCCGGAAGGAGCAGAACCGGATACATCACAATGTAAGTATGTAAATTATTATAATTTTGCAAAAGATAAAGGCGGAGTAAATACCTGGCATCAGGTTGGAAATAGTGAATGGTATTATGAGTGTGTATTCTGGGATCAGATGCCGGATTTGAACCTTGGAAATGAAGATGTAAGAAATGAAATTGAAAATATAGCAACATTTTGGCTGGATAAGGGAGTGGATGGATTCCGCTTGGATGCAGCAAAGGAATATTATTCCGGTGAAGTAGACAGAAATGTAGAAGTACTGTCCTGGTTTACAAATTATGTGAAAAGTGTGGATAAAGATGCTTATGTGGTAGCGGAAGTGTGGGAAAAGTCAGACACCATTGCCAAATATTATGCCAGTGGAATTACAAGTTTGTTTGATTTTCCAATGTCTCAGAGTGATGGAAGAATCGCAAAAACTGTGCGTGGAGTTGCAGACGATAAGAGCTTTACAGAAGCATTAGAAGCGTTTGACAGTAAATATCGTGCACAAAATCCAGCATATATAGATGCACCGTTTTTAAGTAATCACGATACTGCCAGAGTGGGAGCACAGTATGCATACAATGAAAATCAAATGAAATATGCAGCAGGATTATTAATGACAGAAAGTGGTAGCCCGTTTGTATATTATGGAGAAGAAATCGGAATGGCAAGCAGTGGTAAAAAGGATGAAAATAAGAGACTTGCTATGTACTGGTCTGATGATGATAAGACAGGTATTGCCAATGATCCGGTGGGGGCAGATGAAGTAAAACAGAAATTTGAACCGGTGGATAAGCAAATAGAAGATGAAAATTCTATTTATAATTATTATAAAAAGGCAATTCGGATTCGAAATACTTATCCGGAAATTGCAAGAGGAACCATACAGGCAGTAAAAGATATCAAACAGAAGAATGTATCAGCCATGACTAAAACCTGGAAAGATGATACGATTGGAATTATTTGTAATTCTTCGGAAAAAGAGGTCAAAATATCTTTAAAGGATATAGGCATGGAGAAAATGTCTGTTTGTAACTACCTTACTGTGGATGGAAGTGAAATTACATCCACAAAAGAAGAAATAAAAATGCCCGCATATTCTATTGTCTTTTTGAAATAAAGCAATTATAATGATATTATCTGTTCTTGTGGCGGCGCTTTGTAGCACCGCCAATAAGTCGTGTATAAATGACGGAAAGGTGATATCATTATGTATCATATCTTAATTGTTGATGATGAAAAAATTGAAAGAAGAGGAATTCAGTTCCTTTTAAAACAAATTGATGTAGAGTTGGATATAGAAGAAGCAGCAAATGGCCGGGATGCATTGGAACGATTAAAACAAAAGCGATTTGATATTATGCTGACAGACGTAAAAATGCCGTTTATGGATGGACTTCAGCTAATTGAAGAGGCGGTAAAAGTAGATTCAGAAATGAAAACGGTAATTTTCAGTGGATATGGTGAATTTGAATATGCCAGAAAAGCATTATCTTTTCGGGTGGTTGATTATATGCTAAAACCGGTAGAGCCGGAAGCGTTTGAAAAATTAATTAAGAAAATTATTTCTCAAATGGAAAGTCGCCAGAGAACGAAAAAAATTACAGAAAAGGGATTAAGCTATGTAAAGGAACATGCATTATATGGACTTTTAAATGGAAAATCTATAGAAGATGTAAAGAAAGAGTCTGGTGAGTTAGTAGATATTCAGGAATTTGAAGAAATCAAATGTTTATTATTGTTAGAGTTTATGGGAGACTTTTTCAATAAAGCAGGAGTAGAGTTTAAAGATGAGATTTTGCAGGTTGCCGGTGAGGATAGTTTGTATTTGAATTTAAATCCTCAGCAGTCTGTATTATTGTTGAAATATGACGATGTCAGTGACGTGAAAAATATGGCACAGTCAGTAATTAATTATATCAAAGAAACCTATCAGGAAGATTGTTTTATTGCAATTGTAAATGATATTGCAGAATCTGTGGATTTGGAAAAAGCATATAATGAAGCAGAAATGCTGATGGAAGGTCGTTTTTATCAGCCGGAGCGTAAAATCTATGTTTCAGAGAATACTGATATGACAGGAGAAGAGGCTGAACACACCAATGATGATACGTTGATGAAGCAGATGAAACAAGACATCCGTATGAAGGATATTGCCGGATTGCGGGAGCATTTTGGACGATTATGTGACAAGTATCGCAATAAGACGGATTTTTCTCAGATATATATTAAGTTTGTGTTTTCTAATCTGTTAAAAGATATTTACAGTAGTATGCCAAAGATAGATGAGACACAGTTAAATGAAGAAATTACACAGTTATATAGTGTAACAGATTTCAAAACAATTATGGATACTGTAAATAATAATATTGACCGTTTGGAAAAGAGTTTTGGAAGCAGTCCATCTGTATTGCATCGAGAAATCGAAACGGTAAAACAGTACATTTATGAGCATTATAGTGAAGAACTCAGTGTAGATGCATTGGCACAAAGTGTATATATGGCACCAAGTTATTTAAGCCATGTGTTTAAAAAAGAAACAGGACAAAATATCAGTAAGTTTATTAAAACTTATCGCATGGAAAAGGCAAGAGAGATGTTAGAGAATACACACAACAAGATTGTGAATATTAGTTATGCTGTAGGGTATCCCAATGTATCTTATTTTTGTCAGAGTTTCCGTGAGTATTTTGGAATCAGTCCTCAAAAGTATAGGAGCCAGGGGGAAGTAAATGAAGAAGATATATCGTTGGATCAAGGATCTGAAATTACGAAATAAGTTATATCTTATCTATTTAGCAGCAGGGTTGTTACCAATGTTGATTGTAGGTATATACTGCTATCATTTTGTGAATCAGCTATTAGTAGAACGAGAAGTAAAAAATCTGCAAAATAGTTTGAATCAGGCAATGGGAGTAGTAAATAATCAATTGACAATTTACGAGAACATGTCGGATTATCTGGCATTTAATCAGGCGATTTTGCAAACGGTGTCATATCCCTATGAAGATAATTATTATGAGATGTATAATCAGTTTTCTACAGTATTTGACCCCATGGTAACATCTTTAAAATATTTACATAATGACATTAAGCAGGTTACTATTTATGCAAGAAATGATATTGAAAGACATGATACTACACTTGCGCCCATTACAGATATAGAAAAAGAGCCCTGGTTTGCACAGCTTGCTGCCAACAATAATAAAATACTGTGGGTGATGGATAAGTCCCAAAAGAAGGTATTTTGTGTAAGGAATATGCCACAGTTGCAGGGAGAATCCGGAGTTATTTATATTGAAGTAGATTATGATAAGTTGTTTGAGCCTTTTACCCAGATGTTGGATGAGAACTATGGCGTATATGTGCAGAAAAATGACAAAATGATTTTTGATTATAATGTGTTTAAGAAACCATATGATGAAATGGATTTTAGCGAGAAAAATATTACTTCGCTAAAGACGGCGAATGACTCGGAATTTATTTTTGTAGATTGTGATTCCAAAGAGGAAATCGGACTTCATGCAGGATTATATCGTCCAACTTCTCAGATTGAGACGACCATTCGTCCAATGATGAAGACAATGGTATTGATTTATGTAATCAGTATTATTGCAGCAATTATGCTATTGACACAGCTTACCAGAATCATTGTAAAAAATATCGAAAAGTTAACTCAGAATATGAAGGATGTAAAAAGAGGAAACCTGGAGGTAACGGTAGTAAGTGATTCACAGGATGAAATCGGAGAATTAATACAAGGTTTTGGAGATATGGTAGAGCGGATAAAGACCTTGATAGAAGAAGTGTACGAGGGAAAAATTTCGTTGAAAGAATATGAAATGAAGGCACTTCAGGCTCAGATTAATCCTCACTTTTTATATAATAGTCTGTCTTTAATTAACTGGAAGGCAATTGAAGCAAACGAAAAGGATATTAGTAAAATTACATTAGCCTTATCAAAATTTTATCGAACTGCGTTGAATAAAGGAAATAATGTGTTGCCATTAGAGGATGAGATTAGTAATGTAAAGTCTTATCTGGATATTCAGTTGATGATGCATGATTATGAGTTTGATGTGGAGATGGATATTGATGAGCGGATGTATTACTATGATACACCAAACCTGATTTTACAGCCATTAATTGAAAATGCCATTGACCATGGTGTGGACTTGAAAACAGAAGGCAGAGGAAAGATTATCATTCGCGGCTGGAGTGAAGGGGAAACCATGTACCTTTCTGTAGAAGATAATGGAGTGGGCATGGAAGAAGAGGTAGCTAAGACAATTATAACGCAAAAATCAAAGGGATACGGTGTCCGAAATGTAAATGAAAGAATAAAGTTAATATACGGACAGGAGTATGGTCTTGATATAAAAAGTAAAGTGGGAGAGGGAACTACAATTACGGTAAAGCTTCCAATTGTAATCAGAAAAGGAGGACTGAATCCGTGAAAAAGAAAGTAATTAGTGTGCTTTTAGTAGCTGCATTGATGACAGGATGTACTTTTTCTGCAAAAGAAGAACAGCAGGGAAAAGAAGAGCAAAATCTGGCAGAAGAATATGAAGTGGCCAGCACTACCCCCTTCGGAAAATATCCTAAGGAAGTGACCTATACCCTTGGAAAGATGACAAGTACTAATAATTCTAATCTTCCGGAGGGAGATACCTATGAAAATAACGTTTACACCAGATATCTGAAGGATATGCTTAATATACAAAATGTGGATGTATTTGAAGAAACCAGTGTTTCTTATTACGATATTGTAAATATGGCAATTGCAGAAAATAATCTTCCGGATGTGATGTTAGTTCAGGGATTAGATAACTTGCAGACCTTGGTGGAAAATGACATGATAGAAGATTTGACAGATGCCTATCAAAATTGTGCCAGTGAACGTATTAAAGATATTTATGCCAGCTATGATGAGAGTGTTTTGGGAAATGTGACATTTGATGGAAAGCTCATGGCATTGCCGGAAACCAATATTTCTGATGGTCCACAGTTATTGTGGCTACGAAAGGACTGGATGGACAAGCTGGGATTAGCAGAACCACAAACATTAGAGGATGCAGAAAATATTATTGAACAGTTTGTAACGCAAGACCCTGGTGGAAATGGAGCAGGAAATACCATTGGACTGGCATGTGAAAATGACATTTGTGGTGAGATGGGATATAACTATGAATATCACCTGGATATTTTATTTGCTAAGTATGATTCGTATCCGCAACAGTGGATGAAGGATGGGGATGGAAAGCTTTATTATGGTGGTGTGCAGCCGCAGACAAAGGAGGCACTTGCCAAAGCAAGAGAATGGTATGAGCGTGGTATTTTAGATAAGCAGTTCTTAATGCGTACTAATGATAATATTGCAGATACGATTATTGAAGGAAAGTGTGGAGCATTTTTCGGACCCTGGTGGGCACCAAATAATCCATTGATGGAAGCAATGCAGGAAAATCCGGATGCAGAGTGGAAACCATATCTATTGTCTAATACAGAGGATGGAAAGACAAGATATGCACAGCAAAACGCAAGTACTCAGTATGTAGTGGTGCGAAAGGGATATGAACATCCGGAAGTAATTATGAAAACAATTAGTGTGCTGTTTGATTATGTTCGTTATACGGATATTAATAACGAAGATTTTATCCATTATTATCAATGGAATGTGGATCCCACAGCACGACCTGTTTATATCAATGTAGATTACAGTGATGCATTGAATCGTTGTTACAATGAGCTGACTTCTGCATTATCAGGGGAGAGGGATGTAGACAGTATGGAGTTGTTAGAACAGTCCTATTACCAACACTGTTTAAAATATATAGACAATCCGGAAACGGCTACGCCGGATCAGTGGGCCGCATATACCTCACGAATTACAGCGTGTGAAGTATTAGCGGGAGCCCAGACAGAAGAAGTAAAGACCTATTTTTTTGCAGAAACAGATACCATGCGTTCTATGTGGTGGAAATTAAAGGAAATGCAAAAACAGACCTATTTAGAAATTATTACAGGTGAAAAACCAATTGATTATTTTGATACTTTTGTGGAGCAATGGTATCAGACTGGTGGAGAAAAGATATTACAAGAAGTAAATGCCGGAATGTAATAACGATAAGTAAGGATAGAAAAGGAGAGAATAGTATGGAAAAGCGAGAAATGAAAAAACTTGGTGTAACTGCAAGTTTGCTGGGATTTGGATGTATGCGTTTTCCTACAACCCCAGAAGGTAAAATTGATGAGCCAAGAGCAGAAAAAATGTTGGATATGGCATATCAGGCAGGGGTAAATTACTTTGATACTGCATATCCATATCATGAAAAGGCAAGCGAACCATTTGTAGGACGAGTATTAAATAAGTATGACAGAGATACTTATTACCTGGCAACCAAATTGCCAACCTGGCTACTGGAAAAGGAAGAAGATACAGAAAGAATCTTTCAGGAACAGTTAGAGCGACTACAAAAAGATTATGTAGATTTTTATCTGATTCATGCCTTGGACAAAGAACGTTGGGAAAAAGTGAAAGAGCTAAATGTAATAGAACATTGTGAGAAGTTACAGAGGGAAGGAAAAATTAAATACCTGGGATTTTCTTTTCATGATGACTATGAAGTGTTTGAGGAAATTTTAACAAGCAGAGACTGGGATTTTTGTCAAATACAGTATAATTACATGGATACAGAAGAACAGGCAGGAGACAAGGGGTATGCATTGACGGAAAAGTTAGGAGTACCGCTTGTAATTATGGAGCCGGTTCGTGGCGGAAGTCTGGCAGGTTTTTCCGAAGACATCGAAGAGATGTTTCATAAACTAGATGCGGATAAGTCGGTTGCTTCTTATGCATTGCGCTGGGTAGCAAGTCACCCAAATGTAAAAGTAGTGTTGAGTGGAATGTCTACAGAAGAACAGGCACAGGATAACCTGAATACCTTCACACATTTTAAGCCGTTAAATGAAAAAGAGGAAAGTACCATTAATGAAGTGGTGAAAACACTACGCAGCAGGGTGAAAAATGGTTGTACCGGATGTGCTTACTGTATGCCATGTCCGGCAGGTGTGAATATTCCGAAAAACTTCCGAATCTGGAATCAGTATCATATTTACCAAAGATATGGAGTTATAAAGTATTCTTGGGAAGAGATGGAGGAAAAAGAAAGACCAGTCAACTGTATAAAGTGTGGAAAGTGTGAAAATGTCTGTCCACAGCACCTTTCCATTCGTGAAAATTTGGAACAGGTGCAAAAAGACTTGGAAGAAGCAAAAAGAAAATAAGAAAAGCAGGAGCAAAAGCAATGAAACAGGCGATAGAATTAAGGGAATTATTGAAGAAAATTGACCGTAAAGGATATCCTGCCTATAAAGAAACCCGGGGACAATACCAGTTCCCGGGTTATGTGTTAAGTATAGACCATGTACAAGGGGACCCATTTGCGGCACCTTCTAAAGTGAGCGTACAGGTGAAAGGAGCACAGGCAGGTTTTGCAAAGGAATTATATGATAAGGAGCATAAAAGAATTGCATTGCAGGATTACTTATTGCGGCAGTTTGGGAAGGAAGTAGCGGGCTTTGCATTTCAGGCGAAGGGTTCGGGAAAGAGTGGCTTAATGTCGGTAAGTCGTCCGGGACAGGAAATTTTAGAACGCAGTGCATGCAGTATACAAGAAGAAAACGGTGACATTTTGCTGCGACTGGAAATTGGGTTTCCTGCAAACGGAAGAACCATTAATGCAAGAGAACTGGAGAAAATAATATTTGATTTTTTACCGGAGTGCGTAAGAAAGTCCCTATATTATAAGTCATTGAATAAAAAACAAGTGCAGCAGGTTATGGAATTGTCACAAGACCAGCAGTATATTCGAGAAGAATTAAAAAAACGCAATCTGTGTGCCTTTGTGGCAGATGGTAGTGTTTTACCAAGAGAGTCAGGGATTTCTCAAAAGCCTATGAAAGGTGCGATAAAATTCCGGTCACCAGAGTCATTAAGAGTAAGCTTAGAATTGCCTTATTATGGAACATTAACAGGAATGGGAATACCAAATGGGATCACATTAATTGTGGGTGGCGGTTATCACGGAAAATCTACCTTGTTAAAAGCTTTGGAAATGGGTGTTTATAATCACATTGCCGGAGATGGTCGAGAGTATGTCATTACGGATAGTTCTGCAATGAAAATTCGGGCAGAGGACGGCAGAAGTATTAAAAATACAGATGTGTCTATGTTTATTAACCATTTGCCAAACGGGAAGAATACAAAACATTTTTCCACGGAAGATGCCAGCGGAAGCACCTCCCAGGCAGCAAATGTAATAGAGGCAATGGAGGCAGAAACGAAAGTATTTTTAATTGATGAAGATACCAGTGCAACTAACTTTATGATACGAGATGAGCTGATGCAGCGTGTGGTAAGCAGGGATGCAGAGCCGATTACACCGTTTATAGACCGAATTGAGGAGTTGTATAAACACTATGGTATTTCTACTATATTGGTAGCAGGAAGTTCCGGCTCTTATTTTCATAAAGCGGATGTAATTTTGCAGATGGAGCAATATATTCCACGGGATATTACCGACTTTGCCAAACAAGAGGCAGAGAGTTTTCCCATTCCTGTGGAAAAAGTACCGAAAAGTGAACGACCATCCTTTGAACGAAAATTGAAATTCTATGTAAAAGGAAAACGTGGTGATGACCGGATAAAGGTGAAAGTTCAGGGAAAGGATGGATTTTCCTTAAACCATGAAACTGTGGATTTACGTTATTTAGAGCAGATTGCAGATGTGGAGCAGGTAACGGCGCTGGGGTATATTTTAAAATATGTAGCAGCAAATATGGGAAAGGGAGAAAAAACACTTCAGGAAATCTTAGGGAAGTTAGAACAGATATTGGCGCAACGAGGATTGGCCGGAATTTGTGATGGAAATTATTTACCGTCAGGACTTGCAATGCCTAGAAAACAGGAAGTATTTGCATGTTTGAATCGATGGAGAGGGTAAGGAAAAATACCTTATAAAAAACATTTGATACGAGAGAGAAAATAATAAAAAGGTCATTTTTGTAAGTTGACAGTATGGCATATATACCATATAATGTGATTAAAGTAGAAGGGAGGAAGAAAGATAAAAAATAGATTTGATGTAGAGTTTTATACAAAAGATAATGGAGAAAAACCTGCAAAAGAATTTATTTTAAGCCTTGATAAGAAAATGCGAGCTAGAATGTTGGGAATAATCGATATACTAGAAGAAAAGGGAAACTATCTTAGAGAGCCATATAGTAAATATTTAGAAGATGGAATTTTTGAAATAAGGGTAAAAGTTGGAAATAATATATCAAGAGTATTATATTTTTTCTATTTTGAGAAAAGAATAGTTATTACAAATGGATTTATTAAGAAAACCCAAAAAAACCCAAAACAAGAAATAAAATTGGCAAAGACATATCGAAATCATTTCTTAGAAAGGATGGAACATCATGAGTGAATTTAGAGAATTTTTAAATGAACAGTTACAAGACGAAGAGTTTCAGAAAGAATGGAATGATATTCAGCCGGAAATGGATGTTATTCGGGCAATTGTGGATGCCAGAATTTCGCGGAACCTTACGCAAAAGGAGCTTGCCCAAAGGACAGGAATTAATCAGGCGGATATTAGCAAGTTAGAAAATGGAACCAGGAATCCATCATTGAAATTATTAAAACGTCTTGCTGATGGAATGGATATGGTTTTGAAAATTGAGTTTGTACCAAAAGCAAAAGTTTAAAAGGGTTAAAAAGAGGCTGTCAATGAGAAAAAAATCTCAGTGGCAGCTTTTTGAAATAATAAAAGATGCATTAAAAGTAAAAATCCTCTTGACAGAATACTGTTTTCTGCATATAATCCATATATAACCTAGTTAACAAGTATGAAATATAGGAAAAAGACAGGAGGATGCAGATGAAACAGATATTATGCTTTGGAGATTCAAATACCTATGGATTGATTCCGGGAACGAAGGACCGCTATCCTTGGGAAGTGCGTTGGACTGGAATTTTAGCAGAAGGGATAAGGGAAAAAGGTTTTCAGGTAGTGGAGGAAGGTCTTTGTGGAAGAACAACGGTCTTTGAAGATGAACTACGGGACAATCGAAGAGGTGTGGCGGTACTTCCTATGATTTTAGAATCTCACCAACCATTGGAAAAGGTAGTTCTTATGCTTGGAACCAATGATTGCAAGACAATTTATCAGGCATCTGCGGAAGTAATCGGAAAGGGTGTAGAAAAGCTGGTGCACCAGATACAGGCGGCGGATAAAAATATAGAGATTCTTTTGGTATCTCCTATTTTGCTGGGAGAAGGTGTGGGAGAAGAAGGATATGACCCGGAATTTAATCAGGAATCCGTTGAAACCTCAAAGGGCTTAAAGGCAGTTTATGAGCAGGTGGCAAAGCGCAACGGTTGTGCCTTTTTAGCTGCATCCGACTACGCCAAGGCAAGTGGCGCAGACCGTGAGCATTTAGACGAGAACGGACACAGACAGTTAGCAGAGGCAGTTTTACAAAGAATAGCGTAAAAATCTCATCAAATCGTCAATAAGTAGGAAATCTTGATTTAACGCTTGATAAAGTTTGAATAGTTTTCCCGGAGCTGTTCTAAGTATTCCGCACGTTTTACTGCATCCGGGCATTCCTCTGTCAATTTCATAATCAATAAATCAACAACCGTCATCGGGGCGACCATGGAATGATATTCATTTGGTTCGCCCCGATAACTGTAAAGAAGTATATCCGCACGGGTAATTTCCGGAGAAGCAAGAAGGTCTGTAAACAAAATGGTCTTATAGTGAACCTTTTTGGCATGCCGGAGTAAAATTTGCACTTCGGATAACAGGCGGGAATAGCTGAACATAATCACCAGGTCACGACTGCCAAGGTTGGTCATGGTTTCATAGATACCGGAACCGGTGGCAATGGGAGTAAAGGTAAGCCCAAGGCGGCGACAGCGATAAGTTAAAATATCTGCAAGACCAATGGCGGCATCGGTAGCGAAGAAATAAAGGTGCTTTGCCGTAAAAATAGTATGTACTGCCTGGTGAAGTACCTCCGGTTCTAACTTATCCAGTGTGTGCATGATATGGTCTTCGTACTGACTTTTTATATTCTTTAGATGGCTTTCCTCGGCTTGCCAACGTTTTAAAGCAAATGAAGTTCTGGCAGAAGGGGAGGACTGCTCGGCAAGACGTACAAAATCTTTAAAGTCTTTCATATTTTGAAATCCAATTTTTTCCCAAAAGCGAGATACCGTAGAGCTGCTTAGGCCCAGAGAGTCTACAAGGCTTTCTGTGGTAAGATAGGGAAGGTTTCTTTGATTTTTCATCAAATGATCCATAATTTTGTAATCTGATTTAGAAAAAGAATCTTTATGTTCCTCATATAATTTTTCAAGCATTTCTTGAAACCTCCAGGTAGAAATTTTTATAATTTTGCTCATTTATGGGGCGGTGACTCTATTGGAGCCACCTTACCAATAAGAAAAACTGATATTTAAATGCAAGCATGACATATCAATTTTTCTTATTTTAGGTGGTTTTGAATAGTTACCTTTATTCTAACAAAATATCTCAAAATTGCAATAAAAATTGCAAAACAATAAAAATGAAATAAATTTACTCAAAATTTACAAAAGTATATCATTACATTTTACAAAAGAACTCTATTATCAACTCATGACTGAAACAGACGAGGAGGATTCATATGTCAGAGATTTACTTAGGTTCCACTTTGCTGTGGAATGCTTCATTGGAAAAAATATTTTCCTTTATTTACAGCAATGGGCTGGATGGAGTGGAAATGTGGGCACAACATTGGTTTGAAAGAGGATATTCCATAGAAGAATATCAAAGGTTGTCAGCACTTTACCCAGTAAAAACAGTAGTTCATAGCTGTAGTTGGGATTTGAATCCATCATCTTTGAATGAAGGTATTCGCAAGGCATCCGTTGGAGAAATTGAAAAGTCCATTGACCTGGCAGTGGAATTAAATGCCGATGAAGTTACCGTTCATCCGGGACATGCAACAGTTGCCGGAAATATGGAGGAATATTATCCGCGAATGCATCAGTCATTACAGGAAATACTGGAGTACGCGAAACGAAAAAATATAGATATTTCGCTGGAAATCATGGAAGAAATTCCAAAAGAATATGCCACTTCAGTAGGTGCTATGAAGAAAATCACACAGGAAATGGAAGATGAATTTTGTTATACGTTAGACATTGCCCACTGTGAAGGAAAAAAGGAAATTTTCACAGCGTTAGAAGAGGGAAAGCATTTTTCAAAGTTCCACATTAGTAATCGGCAGGGAAAACATCTTCATACTCCGTTGCCGGAGGGGGATTATGATTTTACAGAAATTCTTCCTATATTAGAGAAATATCAGCTCCCATTTGTAGTAGAAGGATTTGATTCAAGCAAAGAATTTTCAGTAGCCAGGAAAAATGTTAATTTTTTAAAGAATTATGGAGGAAAAAAATGAAAAAAAGTTTATTGGCAAAAGCAGTAGCGGTAGTGCTGGTAGCAGCAAGTTTGGCAGGTTGCGGAAATAGTAAGACAGACACAAATCAGGCAGATAAGACAGAAAATACAGCAGAAAATACCACTTCCCAGGCACCGGAAGTAAAAAAGGAAGATTTAAAAGGAACGATTACTCTTTATACTTCACAGCCAGAAGAAGATGCACAGAAATTGATTGATGGCTTCCATGAAGAATGTCCGAATATTGAAGTTGAGGTATTTCGTTCCGGAACAGAAGAAGTTGTAAGTAAAGTATTGGCAGAAAAACAGGCAGATTCCGTATTGGCAGATGTATTGTTAGTTGCTGACAGCGTTACATTTGAATCTTTAAAAGAACAGGATTTAATGATGAGTTATGAGTCTCCGGAACTAAAAGGAGTTCCGGAAGAATTTATTGATAAAGATCACATGTATACAGGAACAAAAGTAATTTCTACCGGTATTATCTATAACACCGATATGGTATCAGAGGCACCAAAAGGATTTGCAGATCTGGCAAAGGATACTTTTAAGGACAATACCATTATGCCAAGTCCATTGTACTCAGGTGCAGCAGCATATAATCTTGGAGTAATGACCAGAAATGATGCATTAGGATGGGATTATTATGAAGCATTAAAAGAAAACGGAGTTACTGTTGATAAAGGAAACGGTGCAATTCAAAAGTCAGTTGTAGCAGGTGAAAAAGCAGCAGGTGTAATTGTTGATTATATGGCAGTTCGTTCAAAACAGGAAGGTGCACCGGTAGAATTTGTATATCCGGAAGAAGGTTCTCCATGTGTAACAGAGCCAATTGGAATTTTAAAAGATACTAAAAATGAAGAATTAGCAAAGGCATTTGTAGATTATGTTTTATCAGATAAAGGACAGGAATTAGCAGCATCTATCGGTTACACTCCAATAAAAGAAGGCGTTAAGGCACCGGAAGGATTAAAGAGTATCAGTGAGTTAAAGACTATGACATATGATATTTCTGAGTTATATAAAGCAAGAGAAACAGATAAAGAGCAGTTTAGCTCCTTGTTCCAGTAAAAGCAGGAGAGACACATGGAAACGTTAAAAAAAGGAAAAAAGTACGCGATTCACAGTTTATGTTATTTGTTAATCATACTGGTATTTATTGCGCCTATTGTGCGGTTGTTTCTCATGAGTCTAAAGTCAGAGGAAGGGTATAGTCTGTGGAACTATGCCCTTCTCCTGCAAGAAGATAGAACCAGAAAAGCAATTTTAAATACCATTGTGATTGCAGTAGGATCAACTGCCATTGCAGCAATATTAGGCAGCGCATTTGCATTTATTATTGCATATACCAATGTGCGCAGAAAAAGGTTACTGGAATTACTGGTGTTACTTCCATTTATTATTCCATCCTACATTATCACTCTTTCCTGGAGCAGTCTTTTTAGCCAAAAAGGAATGATTAACCAGACACTTTCAGCTATGGGACTTGGGAAGATTAACGTCTATTCCATAGCAGGTATTATTTTAGTTTTGGGATTTTGTAATGTACCTATTGTATATATGAATGTAATTCATATGTTGCGTAAAATACCAACAGATATGGAATGGGCAGCGCGGACTTGTGGTTATGGAATCGGACAGGCAATGCTTAAAATCAATTTAGTTCAGGCAATGCCGGCAATTATCAGTGGAAGTATTCTGGCGTTTTTAGCAGCGGTTGATAACTTTGCAGTTCCGGCATTTTTAGGAATTTCTTCGGGAATTCCGGTGTTAAGTACTTACATCTATGAAAAGTCTATTAGTTTTGGACCAAATAGCTTTTCTTTAGCGGCTACATTGTCAGTGATTTTATCGGTAATTGCAGTAGCGGGAACGTTGGTAGAAGGAATATTTGGAAAAAAGAGTTCTGGAATGGAAAGTATTAAGGAAGATTATTCTGTGCGTATTCCGTTAAGTTCAGGAAAACGAAAAGTTTTACAATACGGTGTAATTCTCTTTTTGTGTATCATTAATATTGTGCCGTTGATTTCCATGTTTACCAGCGCATTTCAAAAAAATTACGGCGTAAAAATGACCTTAGACCAATTTACCACAGATAATTTCACTGCAATCTTTCAGAATAAAGGTGTATTAGATGCGATACGAAACAGTTTGATGCTTGCCTGTGGTTGTTGCATAATCTGCATTGTCATAGGAACGGCTATTGCTTATCAGAAAGTACGCCATCCGGGAAGAATGATTACTTTGGTAGAAAAGAGTGCATCTCTTACTTATGCCATTCCGGGAATTGTACTGGCATTATCTATGATTTTTCATTGGGTAGAGCCACTGCCGGGGATTCGCCCGGGAATTTATGGAACCATTAGTATTTTAATGATAGCCTATGTAACCCGCTATTTAATTTTACAAATAAAGGGAAGTGCAACGGCAATGTTGTCCATTCATCCTGCATTAGAGGAAGCTGCGGCAGCATCCGGAAGAAGTGTTTTTGCAGTGTGGGGGAAAATATTGATTCCCTTATTAATTCGACCTGTGTTGTCTAGTACCTTTATGATATTTGTTTCAGCATTAACAGAACTGACGCTGTCATCTATGCTTGCAGCAGCAGGAACAAAAACCATTGGTTTAATGATCTTTAATTTTCAGCAGGCAGGAGATTATAATCTTGCAGCAGCTATGTCAGTGGTAATTGTAGTATTAGTGCTAACAGGATATTTTCTTATCAATCATAAAAATAGTGAATATAAAAAAGTAGAGGAACGTGTATATGAGTCTTTCAATAGAAAATGTAACCAAAAAGTTCAATCAAACATTAGCATTGGATCATATTAATGTTTCCATTAAGGATTCAGAATTTATTGCAATTTTAGGACCTTCCGGTTGCGGAAAAACCACATTGCTTCGTACAATCGGTGGATTTATTCAGCCTACAAGCGGAACAATTCGAATGGATGGTGTCGTCTGTTCCGATGCAAAAACTATGATTCCTGTGGAACAGAGAAATCTGGGCATGGTATTTCAATCCTTTGCCTTATGGCCACATATGACGGTGCGTCAACATGTGGAATTTCCCATGAAAAGTAAAAGACAAAGGCATATTTCAGCCCAGGAAAAAGAAAAAATGGTGGACTATGCGTTAAAATGTACCGGACTTACGGCATTGGAAAACAGATTGCCGGGGGAATTATCCGGTGGACAACGACAGCGAGTAGCATTGGCAAGAGCTATTGTAGGAAAGCCATCGGTGCTTCTTATGGATGAGCCGTTGAGTGCATTGGATGCAGAATTAAAAATCAGTATGCGAAAGGAAATTCAGGATATTCATAAGATGACAGGTGCGACTATTGTATATGTAACTCATGATCAGAGTGAAGCGATGGCAATGGCAGATCGAATCATTATTATGAAGGACGGAAAAATAGAGCAGATAGGAACACCCAAAGAGATATATTGTCATCCTGCAACGCGGTTTGTGTCTACCTTTGTCAGCAAATGTAATTTAATCAAAGGCAGATGGAATGGAGACTATTTCCAAGTGTTAAATGAGCCTATCCGGTACCATGACGGTGAAATTGCCCCCGTATTCCATCAGGAAGGATTATACCCGGTACGACCGGAAGAAATAAGGCTGGTAACACAGGGGGAAGGTATTCCGGGTGTAATAACCAATAAACAGTATAATGGTCGGGAAATACACTATTCGGTGCAGTATGGCGAAGATAATTTTACCGTATACACAAGTGCCAATGAGGAATATGAGCCGGGACAAAATATAAAAATGGTAATAGAAAGAAGAGAAGCAGTATGAAATTATTATTTGACCTGCATACCCACACAGTTGCCAGTGGACATGCGTATGGTACGTTAAAAGAAAATGTGGAAGAGGCAGCGACAAAGGGATTAAAGATTTTGGGAACCTCAGACCATGCAATCAGTATGCCGGGAACGACCAATCCAATCTTTTTTACCAATTACAGAGCAATCCCGGAGGAAATTCAGGGCGTAAAAATATTAAAAGGAATTGAAGCAAATGTTATGGATTATCAGGGAACCATTGATGTGGAAGAAAAAATATATCCGGCATTGCACTATGTAATAGCAAGTCTTCATGTTCCTTGTATTAAGTCAGGAAGTAAAGAAGAGAATACCAGTGCGTTAATCGGAGCAATGAAAAATCCATATATAAAAATTATCGGACATCCGGATGACAACCGTTATCCCTTAGATTATGATTGGTTGACGGATGCAGCAAAAGAACAGGAAGTGGTATTAGAATTAAATAATTCTTCTTTTGGCCCTGCTTCCGGACGACAGAATGCATGGGAAAATGACTTGGTATTATTAGAATATTGTAAGAAAAAGGAAGTACCAATTATATTAGGAAGTGATGCACATATTTTTTGCGATGTAGGACGCTTTGAAGGTTGTTTAAAAATATTGGAGTATTGCGATTTCCCAAAGGAGTTAGTGATCAATCGTAAGAAAAAAGGATTACTAAAAGTACTGAATCGAGTACCGGAATGGCTTCAGTAAAAAGCCGAAAATAATATATGCAATTACAAAGATTAAAGAGTTATTTTATGTTTTTTCCGATATACTCCGGCAGTCATTCCACACTGTTTCAAAAAGCATTGGGAAAAGTAACTTTGAGAAGAAAATCCGGTAAGCTGTGCAATTTCTCCAATACTGTGGTCGGTATCTGTTAGCAATTCGCAACTGGCTAAAATTCGTTTCTTTTGCAGATAGCTAATAGGAGAAATACCAAAGGTATTGGTGAAAATGTGCACAAAGTAATATTTGTTCAAGTGCGCAAGTTTTGCCAGTGCATCCAGAGAGAGGTCTTGCGCATAGTGAGCATCTATATAGTGTTTTACTTTGCTGCATTCATGATGTAAGGTTTGCGTTGGAACAAGATTATAAGAAAAGTTGTTATAGCGGCTTAGTTGTATCAGAAGAACTTCCAGCAGTTTTTGACAAGCCAGTTCATAATCTGGTTTCTTTTCTGTAATCTCTTTTAAAAGGGTAGAAAAGTAAAATAGCAAGGTTTGTGTATCATTTTTACAGTGAAGAATCATATATTGGGATTGCTGAGAAAAAGAGAACACAACACCATCCACACCGAGAATCAAATATTCCAAAGGTTCTGTGTGAAATGAAATTTCCGTATGGGCTACATTGGGATTCACCAAAATAAGGTCGTCTTTCTGGATAGGAATAGTGGCATCTTCAATGACAAATTCACCCTTTCCGTTTTTCACATAAAAAAGTTCGCAAAAATGATGACTGTGCCTTAAACTGGTCCAGTCTTCTTCATATCTAGAAAAAGTAACATATAAAAGTCGAGCAGAACTACTGTCTGCGTCAGGGGAAGAAAGATGATATTTTGTATTTCCCATAAGGCTCCTTTCGAAAGAACAAACAGTTCCCTTGCCGGACGCTTTTGTGTCCAAGTGATGTCAGTTATGACGAGTTCATCGTAAGTATCTAAGTTTCTTATAATCCAATGATATTAATATTTTAGCAGGAAAAGAATGAAATAGCAACATATCTAAAAAACAGCGCAAGATATAAGTTGAAAAAGAACGTTTTTTTCCATATGCTGAAGGTAGAAAACAACTGTAAAAATATTTCAGAGAAGGGATATAGGAGGAGATTACTATGGGAAAAACAAAGGGACGCGTAACCATACCAACAGATGTGGATGTAATACCACAAACACTGGAAATGATGAAACGCTGGGGAGCGGATGCAGTGAGAGATTGCGATGGAACAGATTTTCCGAAGGAATTACAAGAGGTAGATGCTAAGATATATTCTACTTACTATACGACAAGAAAAGATAATGAATGGGCAAAGGCAAATCCGGATGAGGTGCAGCAGATGTATTTGATGACACCGTTTTATACGGCGAAAGACACTAGCCTTGTAGTACAACTGATGAAAGGGCTGTATCCGGATATGTTAAAACCAAATAGCAGAGATGATATTACTCGTTGGTGGGAAGTGCTAGATCGGACCACAGGGCAGGTAGTACCTGTAACGGAATGGAGTTATGAGGAGACAACCGGGAATGTCACCATAAAAACACAGCCATTTCACGATTATACGGTAAGTTTTCTTGCTTATATTATATGGGACCCGGTGCATATGTATAATGCCGTTACCAATAATTGGACAGAGGTAGAACATCAGATTACCTTTGATGTACGTCAACCAAAGACCCATGCATTTACTATGAAGCGGTTGCGAAAGTTTATAGAGAATCATCCTTATGTAAATGTACTTCGTTTTACCACATTTTTTCATCAATTTACCTTGGTGTTCGATGAGCTTGCAAGAGAAAAATATGTGGATTGGTATGGATATTCTGCATCTGTCAGTCCTTATATCTTAGAACAATTTGAAAAAGAGGTAGGGTATCCATTTCGCCCGGAATATATCATCGATCAGGGATACTATAACGGACAGTATCGGATTCCCTCCAAGGAATATGGGGATTTTCAGGCATTCCAGCGAAGAGAAGTAGCGAAAATTGCTAAGGAAATGGTGGACATTACCCATGAATACGGTAAGGAGGCCATGATGTTCTTAGGAGATCATTGGATTGGAACAGAGCCATTCATGGAAGAGTTCTCGAACATTGGACTAGATGCTGTGGTAGGAAGTGTGGGAAATGGTTCTACACTTCGACTTATTAGTGATATTGAAGGGGTGAAATATACGGAAGGGCGTTTACTGCCATACTTTTTCCCGGATACATTTTATGAAGGAGGCGACCCGGTAAAAGAGGCAAAAATAAATTGGGTAACAGCCAGACGAGCCATTTTAAGAAAAACGGTAGACCGCATTGGATATGGCGGATATTTAAAACTGGCAATCGAATTTCCCGAGTTTGTGGAATATGTAGAATCCGTGTGTGATGAGTTTCGGGAGTTATACGAGAATGTAAAAGGATGTACACCATATTGTGTAAAACGAGTCGCTGTTTTGAACTGCTGGGGGAAAATGCGTGCATGGGGTGCACACATGGTTCACCATGCCCTCTATCAGAAACAAAATTATTCTTATGCAGGTGTTATAGAAGCGTTATCTGGGGCACCGTTTGATGTAACATTTATAAGTTTTGAGGATATAAAAGCAAATCCGAATTTATTAAAGGATATAGATGTTATCTTAAACATCGGCGGTGCGGATACGGCGCACACCGGAGGAGAGTACTGGTGTGACCCACAGATTGTTACTGCCATAAAGGAATTTGTATATCGAGGTGGAGGAATCATTGGGGTAGGAGAACCAAGTGCCCATCAGGCAAATGGTCGTTATTTTCAGTTGGCAAATGTGTTTGGAGTAGAGGAAGAACGTGGATTTACCCTGGGATATGATAAGTATAATTGGAAAAATCATGCACACTTTATTACGGAAGATTGCAAAGGCAGAATTGACTTTGGAGAAGGGCAGAAAAATATTTATGCACTGGAAGGAACTACAATTTTGGTGCAGGAGGAAAAAGAGGTGCAATTGGCGGTAAATGACTTTGGAAAAGGTCGAGCTGTGTATATCAGTGGACTTCCTTATAGCTTTGAAAATAGCAGACTGTTGTATCGAGCAGTTCTTTGGAGCAGCCATGAGGAAGAAAATCTCTACAAATGGTTTAGTACAAACTATAACGTAGAAGTGCATGCGTATATTAAAAATGGAAAGTACTGTGTAGTAAATAACACTTATGAACCTCAGAAAACCACAATTTATAAGGGAGATGGAAGCAGCTTTGAATTAGAAATGGCAGCAAATGAGATACGGTGGTACCAAATAAAAATTTAATGATTGTGAAAAGAGGGATATCATGTTAAAATATGTGCAAAGCATATTTTTTCTAAGATTCCAGGCAAATTGCCATCTACTTTTCTAAAGATTCTTTATTCAGAAAATCCGTGCTTTTATTCGTGTAAAACAACAAAGCAGGAGATTCTGTAGAAGCCTCCTGCGATATAAGAAGGAGGACAATATATGAACAAAACAGAAAAATTTGAAAAGAAAATATCCGAACCGGAGTTAGAGTTAAAAGTATTAATGTTAAATATCAATTTAGGGAAAAATAAAGAATTATTGGAAAAGTGTGAAACATTACGAGAATATATGCTCTATGTAACAAAGGTGCGGGAATATGCAGCCACAATGAGTATTGATGTGGCTGTAGAACGGGCAGTCAATGAGTGTATCAAACAGGGAATTTTGCAGGAGTTCCTGCTCAAGTATAAAGCGGAGGCGATTCAAATGAGTATTTTCGAATATGATGAAGAACGGGAAATGCAGTTAATAAAAGAATCTATGCGGCAGGTGTATTCAAAAGAAGGTCGAGAGGAGGGACGTAAACAGGGGTTAGAAGAAGGTCGAAAAGAAGGTCGAAAGGAAGGTCGAAAAGAAGGTCGTGTAGAGGGAATTCAGATTTTTATTTTAGACAATCTGGAAGAGAAAATCCCACCAAAACGTATTTTGGAAAAGCTTCAAAAACGATTTCATTTAAATCAGGAACAGGCAGAAATGTATTTTGAAAAATATTCGAAAGAGTCAAACATGTAACTTAGAATAACCAGGATAAGAATCATTGACAAATGAGTAAAAATATACTAACATAACAGGTGTTATGATGAAAAATAAAGAAAAGACAGTAGAAAAGATAAAGCAGGCGGCAGTGGAGGAGTTTTTGGAAAAGGGATATACCAAAGCAAGCCTTAGAACCATCTGCAAGGCAGCCGGAGTTACCACCGGGGCGATGTATTTTTCTTTTGAAAGCAAGGAAGCTTTATTTCGAGCCATTCTGGAACCACTTATTGTACAATACGAGGAACTGTTAGAAAAATACATGAAAATAGAGCTGAAAGAGCCTGAGAAGGGTGCCAGGCTGGATGTGCTTATGATGCAGTTCATATTAGCGCATAAAAAGGAAACCATTATTATTATGGAAAAGGCACAGGGAAGTTGTTACGAGAGTTATCGAAGAAATGTAGAAAGAATGATGGAACGGTCTTTTCAGGTATATTATAAGAGCAGGTTGGAAGCACCACCAAATGAAGATTTAATAAAAATACTGGCAAAAATCAGGCTGGATAGTTGTCTGGAGATTATTAAAGGAAATTATGACATGGAATATAGTTTGTATTTAGCGGAGAAAATTGGTATTTATGCCAATGGTGGAACCGAAAAATTATTACAGAATTTAAAAGAGTTTCATAGCAATTAGCTATGGAGCTCTTTTTTATATAACATAACAAAAAGTGACAAGTGTTATGATGAAAAGGAAGGAGAACAACATGGAGGAAAAAGAAAAAGTTACAGTAAAGGGAGTGCCGGAAACAATGCTTCAGACATTGTATGCAAGGGCGAAGGAATCTCAGAAAAAAGAACATTATATTTATGATCCTAAGGCGGTTGAGATTGTATCTCAGTTAGAATATGATTTTTCTAAGGCAGATAAAGATGGAACAATGAGCTCTGGAGTTATTGCAAGAACAATCGTGTTGGATAAAATGGTTGGAGAATTTCTGAATAAATTTCCAGATGCAATTGTGGTAAATATTGCATGTGGTATGGATACAAGGTGTTATCGAATGCAGGGAAAATTTTCACGGTGGTACAATATTGATTTACCAGAGACAATTAATATTCGAAAACGATTTTTAGAGGAAAACGGGTCTGTTTATCAGATAGCAAAGTCCGCCATGGATGCCTCCTATATAAGTGAAATTGAATATAAGGGAGAGCCGGTATTAGTTATAATTGAAGGCCTTACCATGTATCTAAGCGAAACAGAGGTAAAACAAATATTTGACATTATCAATAAAAAATTTCATAAAGCAACCGTGTTTGTAGAGACGATGTCTCCGTTTGTGGTACGTCATGTTACAGAAAAATCCATTGAAGGAAGTCAGGCAAAGTTTACTTGGGGAGTAAAAAATGGCAGTGAGTTTCAAAAACTTATACCACAGTTTACTAATAAAAAAGATGTCAGTCTGGTAGAAGGAATGAAGGTATTTAGCCCAGTCTATAAAGTGATAGGAAAGATTCCATTTATTCGAAATATATCAAATAAAATTCTTGTAATGGAAAAAATATGAAACGTTAAAGAAGAGAAGAAAAGTGAAAAATCTAATAGTTATAAATTACGCAAGATTTCGTTGACAGAACGTTATAAAAGGGTAAAATAGAAATTATAAAGGGAGAGCACAAAACAACCGTACAGGTAGAAAGGTGGAGTGAGTATGGAACTTTTAGTGAGTGGCATATTGCTAAGTGTGATTGCGGTAGTATATGCGATTTTTTGGCGCAAGGTTGGCAGTAGCATTGGAAGCGGATACGGTAAGAATTACATGAAAGAAAAATGGGGAATTGAGGAAGACAAGTAAGAAATAGAAGTGCAGCCCAAAGCCAAGAGAAAAAGGATGGCTTTGGGCTGTATTTTGTGTGCATATATTATGTTTCAGCTTCCGCATTTTTTAAATGTTCTAAATATATTTTTCGTATGCTTTCGTATTCTCCTAATCCCTTAATATGACAGACAACTTCATATCCGGCAGCTTCAAACCGTGATTTCCAGGAGTCCTCCTTATCGCCTGCCATATCATTATTAGCATGGTCTCCGGCAACCAATAAAAACGGTGCCAAGTGGACACGTTTTGGATGAACACGACCTACCTGACGAATCAATACATCTAAGTCAGGATAAGCCTCTACGGTTCCCATAAAAGCGTGTGTATATCCCATATCCTTTAAAGTATAATCTAAAGCAGCATAAACGGAGTTTACATAATGTGTTGTACCATGTCCCATAAATACTAATGCGTCTTCTTGCGGAATGTCTGCAAACTCTTTCATTACCGCATCTAATACCAGGTGGTTATCTTCGGTAGAGGTAAGAAGAGGGGTGCCAAAGCGAACCGTCAATTCCTCTGAAGCCATAGATAAAATAGTTTCTTTCATGGCATCGTTTTCTAATCCGTTAATTAAGTGAGTAGGTTGTACGATTAAGTCTGTAATTCCATCTGCCCAAATCTGTGTCATTGCTTCCTCAATAGTAGGAATGTGAATATGGTCACGTTTCTGTAAAATATGAATAATTACTTTGCTGGTCCATGCCTGATAAATGGCATAGTCAGGGAAAGCATTCATAACATCGGTTGCCATTTTGTCTATTGTTTTTTCTTTACTTTCTATATAGCTTGTACCAAAGCTTACCAAAAGGATTGCTTTTTGTTGATTCATATGATTACCTGCCTCTTTGTTGATATCAGCACAAGTATAGCAGAGTGACAAAGACACGTCAAATATGATATACTCAAAAAAATGGGAGGTGGATGAATTGAGAAGAGCTATCGCACTTTGCGGAGGAGGAACGAAGGGAGCCTATGAGTTGGGAGTATGGCAGGCACTCAAGGAATTAGATATTGATTATCAGATTGTAACGGGAACATCCATAGGTTCGATTATTGGGGCATTGATGACTACGAGAGATTATGAAAAAGCCTGTGAACTTTGGGGAAATATCCGCATGGAAGATGTTATGAAGGATGGAGTTAATCTTACTACCACCATAGAAGGCATGTATAATCAAAGGGAGCAAATCCGTCCTTTTTTGAAAAAATATGTGAAAAATAAAGGAGCAGATATTTCTCCTTTTATAGAATTTATAGATGGAATGATTGATGAGGAAAAAGTGCGTCAATCAGATATTGATTTTGGATTAGTAACCGTTCAGGTAAGCAATTTAAGGTCATTAGAACTTACTAAGGAAGAAATCCCACAGGGAAAATTGAAGGACTTTATTATGGCATCTGCTTCTATTTTTCCGGTATTTCCAATGCATAAAATTGATGGAGAAACATATTTAGATGGCTGTTATTATGATAATTTACCAATAGATTTGGCGTTAAAAATGGGAGCAGATGAGGTCATTGCAATTGATTTACATACCAATCCAAGTCATCCTAATTATGTAAACAAACCATATGTAACCTATATAAAACCAAGTCGTTCGCTGGGAACGATGTTGAACTTTGAACGTCAGATTATTGATGATAATATTCAGCTTGGATATTATGATGCAATGAAAGAATTTGGCTGTATGATGGGAAAACAGTATCAGTTTTACGGAGAAGATTATACAGAGTATCAGGAGATAATACAGAACTTTGTAGGTCGTGTGGCAAGAACGGAATCCTATCTTACCGAAGGGACATTCAGTCGTTTTGTAAAGCCGGGAGACAGTAAAAAACTTTGCGGAAATATAGAAGATCATATCCGAAAAACAGAAAATGCGTATACCAGAGAAGATTATTTTACCGGAGCAGCAGAAATCTGTGGTGAAATTTTTAACATTCAACAAAATAAGGTGTGGCATCTAAAAGAATTTATTGGGGAAGTTTTGGAAAAACTAGAAGAAAAAGAAGCATATCCTGATATTGATGTATTTGATGGAAGGCCGGGAATGGAAATCACTTCCAGACTGGCAGAGTTAAAAATAAGAGAAAACAGTGATTATATTACAGGTTGTATCTATTACGGATATAAAGCAGGAAAAATAGATTTAACAGAACAATTGGGACTATTAACCTTTTTACCTTATGAATTGGCAGCGGCACTATTTTTGCTGGCAGTGGATTAGGAGTGACAGAAAAAGGGCATGCGCATATAGTATAGAGATAGAAAAAATGGGAGAATCGTTGTGGATTATAAACAGGAATCTTTATATGGAGCGTGGGACGCGAGTCACAATAAAATGCCTTTTTATATGGCATATCCAATTCAGACCGTTTATATGGAAGAATTAGAGTATGCCAGAGATATGCAGAAGCTAAAGGATATGTATCCAAAGGAGGTTCGTGAGATTCAGGAACTGGTAGAAGATGAATGTGACAAAATGGAGTATGATGGCAGTCTCATGTTTGATGAGACACCGGATCAACTGATGTTACGTCAGATTACAGACCGAATTTATGATGCAGTTTCCGGAAAAAGCATGAATATTCGGGATTTTGAAAGTGAGCAATATGAAGAGACGATGCAGGCAGAGGAGCTTCCGCTAGAGGGAAGTATGGTAGAAGAACGAGGTCAGAAAATAAACCTGCAAAGACCGGGAAGACCACCACACAGACCGGGGATGCGTCCACCGAGAGACAGAGGATTGGAAGATTTGATACAGGTTTTGTTGTTTAATGAAATGCATCAGCGCAGATGTCGCCATAAACGTTGCCGCAGATGGTGGTAAAATCCCCATGATTGTGATATACTTTTCAACTGATAGAAGAAACAGGAAAAACCATTAAATATAGAAAGGTTTCAAATGGAAGAATTACAAGAACTTTTATATAAATATCTAAATCAGAGCCTTGTACAGATGATTATCAGTAATCCAAGGAACCGGGAGAATGCTGGAAAAATCCACCTTCGACCGGTTCTGGTGAAGGATGAACTGGTATTTCAGGCAAGCGAATATAAGGAGAAAAAGGTTTATCATAAGAACTTAACCAAAGAAGAAGCAGTAGAACAGGTATTACAGTGGATGGAACTGTATCGCCAGTTAGAAGTTATGGCGCAGTGTGGACAGGCTACGGTTCTTATTAGCAAAAAGGGAAAAGTAACCATAAAGGAAAAAAAGGACTGTACCTGTGCAAAGCAGATAGATTTGTCTCACAATCGGAAAAAGAAGTATATTTTAGAACCGGAGAAAAAAGTCGAATTTCTGGTAGATTTGGGTGTGCAGACCAAAGAAGGAAAAATCGTACATGCCAAGTATGATAAGTTTCGTCAAATTAATCGTTTTCTGGAATTTATCGAAGATATTTTACCGGAGTTGCCAAAAGACCGTGAAGTTACGATTCTGGACTTTGGATGCGGGAAGTCTTATCTGACTTTTGCAATGTATCATTATTTAAAAGAATTAAAGGGATACCCGGTACGGATTATCGGGCTGGATTTGAAGGCAGATGTGATTGCGCATTGCAATGAACTGGCAGAAAAATACGGATATGATGGGCTTCGTTTTTTTGTAGGTGACATTGCACAGTATGAAGGTGTAGATGCGGTAGACATGGTAGTTACTTTGCATGCTTGTGATACAGCTACGGATTATGCCTTGGACAAGGCTGTGAAATGGGGAGCAAAGGTGATTTTGTCTGTACCTTGTTGCCAGCATGAGTTGAATAAACAGATGCAAAATGAGCTATTACAACCAGTGTTAAAGTATGGTCTGATAAAGGAGCGAATGGCGGCATTACTTACGGATGCCTTGCGTGCAGAAATATTAGAAAGCAAGGGTTATCAGGTGCAGATATTAGAATTTATTGATATGGAACATACTCCGAAGAATATATTGATTCGTGGAGTGAAAAAGGGCGGGAAAAAAGATGCAGCAGCCTATCGAAAGGTAATGGAATTTTTTGACGTGTCTCCTACACTAGAAATTTTGCAGAATGGAAAGGACGAATAGCATGCGTAAGGGTGTGATAAAAGGAATTGTACTAGTTACAGTTTTTATTGTAACAATGGTGATAACCAGTATTTTAACTCACCAAAATAACATAGATCTTACTACGAAAATGTCGGAGCCGACCTTGCCGGTAATATCATTAGAAGAAAACGGAACCAAAATCGATGAACTGTACGGATATACCAAGGAAATGGACGGTACAGGAGTCAGAGATGCCATTGCACCATTGGGGGAAGATTTAACATTACCAATTGATATAAAAACGTATCAGAGTCAGGTAGAAGCTATTTCCTATCAGGTGCGTACTATTGACATGGAACGGTTGATTCAGGAAGATAAAATCGAAAGTTTTTCACAAAAAGACGGAGTAGTGAGCGAGAAGCTTCAGTTTGAAAATATATTAGAAGAAGACAAAGAGTATATGTTGATTCTCACATTACAGTGTGATGGAAAAGAAGTTTACTATTATACCAGAATTATTCGGGAAAGTGGATATCATGTACAAGAGGCAGTAGATTTTGTCTTAGATTTTCACGAAAAAACCTTTGATAAGCAGCAGGCAAATAGTCTTGCAACTTACTTAGAACCCAACACACAGGAAGATAATACTTCCCTTCAAAAAGTAACCATTCATTCTAGTTTGAACCAGGTGTCATGGGCAGACTTTACCGGAGAACGTGTGGAAAAACCGATACCATCTATTAAGGAAATCGGAACATCCTATAATACCATTGTGCTGAATTATGTACTAATGGCTGCCGGTGAAAACGGAGAAGTGGAGTATTATAATGTAGAAGAGTATTACCGGGTACGTTATGGAAATAATCGAATGTACCTGTTGAATTATGAGCGAACAATGAATGAGATTTTCCGGGGAGAAAGTGACAGGGTTACTGCAAATGGAATTTCCCTTGGAATTCGTTCCAAAGATGTGGAATATAAGGCAAATGAAAAAGGAAGTGTCATAGCCTTCGTGCAGGAAGGGGAATTATGGAGTTACAGCAGTGATGACAATCGTCTTTCCAAAGTATATAGTTTCCGTGGTGCAGAAGGAATTGATGACAGAGAAAATAATCCACAGCATGATATAAAAATTATTAAGATAGACGAAACCGGAAGTATGGATTTTGTAGTGTATGGTTATATGAATCGAGGAAATCACGAAGGAAATACCGGAATTGCAGTTTATCATTATGATGGAGTGGGAAATACCATAGAGGAAGAATTATTTATTCCATCGGATAAGTCCTATGAGATGTTAAAGGCAGAATGGGGAGACATTTTCTACGTTAGTGACGGAAATGTATTTTATCTGTTAGCCGGTGACAGTCTTTATAGCATCAATCTGTATACCAGAGAGAGTAAAAAAGTGCTGGATCATTTAGAAGGAGGACGCTATGCAGTATCTGAAACAGGACGATATATTGCATGGCAGGATTCAGATACCCTTTATAATGCAACAACGATTAAAGTTATGGATTTAGAAGGAGAAGAAATCCGTGAGGTTCAAGCGGGTGAGGGCGAATATCTGCAACCGATAGGATTTGTCCAGAATGACTTTATATACGGAGCGGCAAGACAGGGAGATGTTGTAGTGGATAGTGCAGGAAATACCCAGTTCCCAATGTGCCGCGTTCAGATATTGGATGAAAAGGGAGAAGTTGTAAAAGATTATGCCAAGGACGGTTATTATATAACAAAGGCCTATGTAGAGGATGAGACCATATATCTGAATCGTGTATATCAAAATGGTGCAGGTGCAATCCCGGCAGAGCAGGATACTATTAAAAATCAACAGTTAGAGGCAGAACGAAATATTACCGTGGACACCTCGCAATTAGAACAAAAGCAGACAATTGTTGAATTTACCTTTGCGGGAGATAGAGAAGAATTGACAGAAGCACCCCAGATTGTAGTGCCAAAGGAAATTTTGGTTAAAGAAGATCGAAGTGTAACGCTAAATACAGATGCGAAACAGGAAATTTATTATGTATATAGTGCCGGAAAAATTGTAAAAGCTACCCCATTTGTGGCAGAAGCGGTAACTACAGCAGATAGCAGCATGGGTGTAGTGATTGGAGATAAGCAAAAATATATTTGGCGAAGAGGAAGAAAAACGTCACAGGCTGTAGTAGGAGACGTAACGATAGACGAAAGTCAGACAGGTACAAACGCTACGGCAAGGTGTTTGACAGCAATTCTTCAGACCGAAGGTATCAGTATGGATGTGGAAGGGCTTTTGACCCAGGGAGAGACACCAAAACAGATATTGACGGAATCATTAAGTGATGATAAAGTCATTGATTTGACAGGTTGTAATGTAGAACAGGTACTATATTATGTAAACCTGAAAACACCTGTATATGCAGTTGTAAATAATGAGGCAATGTTAATCGTGGGATATGACGAACATAATACCATTCTATATAATCCGGATAGTAATACAACCTATAAAATGGGGCTTCAGGATAGTAATGCCATGTTCGAGGCAGCAGGAAATGTTTTCCTGGGGTATCTGAAGTAGCCTCTAAAGTTTTTTGCACTTATTACCGAAATAGTAGTTATGAAATAACGTAACGATGAGTATAGAGGATAATGGAGTGCGGAACATGAGAGTAGATAACAGTAATTTAATAGAAATTACCAAATCAAATAGTAGTGTAGAAATAAAAGGGAGTGTTTCCGTTCAGACGCAGCAGACCACAACTCAGCAGATTGATAAGACAACTGGTGAGGTGCGGTCTGTACAGCAGACGACCGTAGACAAGCCCTTTTTTGCTGGAGATTCAGAGTCCGAATTGGACAAAATTCGTCAGGATGCAGAGAATATGGAGGTAAAACTCTATAAAAAACGTATGGAAACGGTGACCAATACCGCATCAGCAGATGATTGTGCGAAAATGGATGAAGATGGTTCTCCGTTAAACAGTACCGAAGTAAAAACGGTAGTAACAGAAATGGATAAGATAAAAATGCAGCTTGCCAAAGCCGGTGTAGATATCAGCATTTTTGGTGATGATTTAAGCATGGATCAGTTGGCAGAAATGTTAGGAAGTACAGGAATGGCATACCAGATGGAACAGACCATTACTGCGGCAGATTTACCGGCTACTGAGGAAAACATTTCAGATTGTCAGGAGACTTTGAAGCAGGCAGCAGACCTAACCGATTGTAACGAACAGACTGTAAAGTATATGGTAGAAAATGAACTTTCTCCGACTGTAGAAAATTTGTATAAAGCACAGCACAGTACAACTGCATCTGCAACAGTACCGATGCAGCAGACTGCAAAAACAGGTGCAGACCAAGAAAGCGTAGTAGATGAAAATTTTCAAAAGCAGATTGAACAGGTAGTAAAAGAAGCAGGACTGGAAGTAAACGATACCACATTAGGTTATAGCCAGTGGATGCTGGATAACAATATTCCGTTGACGGCAGAAAATCTTAAGTATGCGGCAGATTTATTTGAAATGGAGTTCCCGGTGGATGCAGCAACTGTTATGGACGCAATGATGACAGCTATTTCAGAGGGAAATCGTCCAAAAGATGCAGTAGTGGTAGAGGGATACAGCTTAGAAGACCGGGCAGAGCAGACTGCCGATATCGTAGAAAACGTTACGGATGCAGATATATGGACCGTGGTAGAAAAGGGACAGCAAGTAACGGTAGAAAATCTTGCGGCAGCCCATAACAGTAATACAGCCGCACAAAGTGGTGATGAGACAGATAGTAGAAAAGAGACGCAGAGTGCAGAAGTTCCGGCATATGCACAGGAAGATATAAAATATATTACGGCTCGCCGCCAGTTAGAAGAAATTCGTCTGATGATGACAACAGAAGCAAACTATGCTTTGCTGAAAAAAGGAATCAGCATAGAAACAAAGCCATTGGAAGACTTGGTAGAGCAGTTAAAAGATTTAGAAAATGATTATTATAAAAATCTGCTAAGTAATAATGGAATTGAACCGACCAAGGAAAATACAGAACTTTTAGCAGAAACAGTAGGAAAAGCGGAAGAATTAAAAAGTGTACCGGCTTATGTATTAGGAACAGATAATGTAGAAAACCATACGGTTAATACATTGCATGAAGCAGGAACACAATTAAAAAATGAATTCCAAAAGGCCGGTGAAGCATATGAAACCCTGATGACTGCTCCAAGGGCAGATATGGGAGACTCTATTCAAAAAGCATTCCAAAATGTAGATGATATTTTAAAAGATCTTGGAATGGAAACAACAGAGGCAAATCAAAGGGCAGTAAGAATACTGGCATATAATCAGTTAGACATTACAGCAGATTCCATTACGCAAATGAAAGCGGCGGACCAGAAGGTACAGGTATTATTCCAAAATCTTTCTCCAACCGTAGTAATGGAAATGATTCGTGAAGGTGTAAATCCATTGGAAATGGATATTAGTCAGTTAAATGCAAAGGCAGAAGAAATTAAAAATCAAATAGATGCAGGTGGAGAAGAAAAATTCAGTAAGTATCTTTGGAAAATGGAGCAAAAAAATGAGATTACTCCGGAAGAAAGGGATAGTTACATTGGAATTTACCGATTGTTAAATCAGATTGATAAAACAGATGGAGCAGTAATAGGAGCAGTATTAAATCAGGGAGCAGAGCTTAGCATGAAGAATCTGCTTACTGCGGTAAGAACCAATCGAAGCCATGGCGTGAATACATCGGTAGACGATAATTTTGGAGCAACAGAAACGGTAAAGACACCGGATTTAAGTATTTCACAGCAGATAGAGGCAGCATATCAGACCGATTGTGCCAAGGAAGCATTTGCAAGAATGACACCGGAAGGTATGGAACAGGCACAGCAACAGGGTACAGTAGACGAAATGACGCCGGAAGAATTGCTGTGGCAACTGAAAAATGCACAAGTAGATCAGAAGTCAGAGGAAGCATACTATCAACAGCAGTTACAGGAATTTGCGCAGGCAAGAGGTGCAGAAGAACAAGTATTAAAATTATTGACCGGATATGATATGCCGGTAACGGCGTATAACGTATTGGCGGCAAACCAGATGCTTCATAATCGAAACGGTATGTTTAAGACCTTGTTTGAACATAGCAACGAGGAAGAAAGCGATATTGATTTAGAAGAAGTAAAGCAGGGGATTTTAGAGGACTTTGCAGAAGCGGTAAAGACACCGGAAGATATGGCAAAGGCACAGAAAAAACTTGCAGATGTAGCGGAAAACGTAATGAAAACAATGGCACAGGCTACAGATGTACAAAGCTTCGATATTCGAGACTTAAAGATTATGCGTCAGGAAATTGAACTGGGAAATAAAATGGCAAAAGAAGAAAATTATGCAATCCCCGTTCTTGTAGCAGACGAATATACCAATATACAGTTAAAGATTGTACGGGGAACAGAAAAGCGAGGAAGATTAGATGTTATCTTTGACTCACCGAAACTTGGAAAAGTAGTAGCAAGATTTCAGGTGCAGGGGGAAAAGGTAAAGGGTTATATTGCTTCGGATTCTGAAGATACCATAGAAAATCTGAAAGAACAGCAAGAACAGTTATCTGAAAAACTCAGTATGGAAGGAACCTTATATCCAAACTTGGATTTGATTCAAAGTGATAACTTGGATTTAACACAGTTTTCTCTGGATAATCGAACCTATGGGGATATTAGTGACCAGCCGGAAGAAGAATATCAGGTACAGACCAAGGTGCTGTATGGTATGGCAAAAGAATTTATTGGTGCAGTAAAACAACTGGGAATAGAAGAGTAAAGGAACTTAATTGCCGAAACAAGGAAGAAACGGCTTAATATTTCAGGCAGGGACGCCGATATACAAACCATAAGAGAGGTGCACAATATGAAAATTAATCACAATATGTCGGCAGTTATTGCCAATAAACAATTATTAAGAACGGAGAATGGATTGACTTCTTCTTTAGAGCGTTTGTCTTCCGGATTGCGTATTAATCATGCATCCGATGATGCGGCTGGAATGGCAATCGCAAGCAAAATGAATGCGCAGATTAAAGGATTGAATCAGGCATCCAGAAATGCATCAGATGGTGTATCCGTATTGGATACTGCTGATGGTGCATTAAACGAAGTAGCAAGCATGTTACAAAGAATGCGTGAATTATCTGTACAGGCAGCAAATGAGACCAACACAGAAACAGATTTAAAAGCCATTCAGGCAGAAATCACATCTCTTACAGATGAAATAGACCGTGTTTCCAAGGATACAGAATATAATACCATGAATCTGTTAGACGGAACACAGGATACCAGAGTATATCCAAATGTAAGAGGAATTGAACGAATTGATATTTCGGATAATGTGGAAAAAGGTGTTTATAGTATTACAGTAAATGCACCGGCAGAACATGCGGTAGGTGAAGGAAATACTGCGGCAGCTACTACAACAGTAACAGCAGCTCAGGAAGGTAAAGTTGTAATCAACGGTGTAGAAGTAGAAATTAATGAAGGTGATACTTTTACACAGGTATACGAGAAACTTCGTGCCGGAGCAGAAACCGGAAATGTAAATCTTTTGGTAGTGGCAGATACTACGGCAACAGGCGGAACAGCTGAAAATGCAGGATATGTACCAACAGATGTAGCAGCAGGTGGAACATTGGTATTTGTTTCCAAACAATATGGTTCAGCAGCAGAATTAAATATAAGTTGTGAAAATACAGCATTAGCAGCATACCTTGGAATTCCGGCCAATGGTTATACAGAACATGGTGCAGATGCAGATGTGTCATTTGCAGCAGGTGATAATGGATTTACCACACAGGCAACTATGACAACAGAAGGAACACATGTAAAAGTAACAGATCGAAGCGGATTTGAAATGAACTTTGAAGTAATGCCAGACGTAGCCGGAGATGTATCACTGGAAGTTACAGATATCGGAACAATGACACTTCAGATTGGAGCAAATGAAAATCAGACAATGGATGTGCGTATTCCGGAAATTTCTTCTAAGAGCCTTTACATTGATCAAGTAGATGTAAGAACCGTAAATGGTGCCGGAAGAGCAATTACAAGTTTTGATAATGCAATTGGTAAGGTAAGTGAAGCACGTTCTAGAATCGGTGCATACCAGAATCGTTTGGATTCTGCTGTAAATAGTCTGGAAGGAACAGAAGAGAATATGACAGCGGCTCTTTCCCGTATTGAAGATGTGGATATGGCAGAAGAAATGTCTGAATATACAAAATATAATGTATTATCTCAGGCAGCAACCTCTGTACTTGCGCAGGCAAATGATATTCCACAGCAGGTACTCCAGTTATTACAGTAGGGGGCTTAAAGTATGAAGGATGAAAAGAAACAGGAGTTTACCCGAAGGCTTAGTTGCTGTAATCGTGGGGAAATGATTATTATTATTTACGATATCCTGTTTTCCTATCTGGAAGAGGCACAGGAAGCACAGAAAGTAGGAAATTATGAAGGATTTAAGGATTCTGTGCATAAGGCTCAGCAGGTAGTACGAAGATTGATGGGAACATTGGATTTTACCTATCCGGTATCAAAGGATCTTCATGCACTTTATCGTTTTATAAATGAATTATTGGCACTTGCTATTGTAAAAAATACGGAACAAAATATTATAGATGCTAAGAAGGTTTTGAAGAATCTATATGATGGATTCTGGGAAGCGGCACAACACGATACATCAGAACCATTAATGCAGCATACACAACAGGTAGTTGCAGGGATGACCTATCAAAAGGGAACATTGACAGAAACCCTTCAAGGTTCAGAGAGTAGCAGAGGGTTCTTAGCATAAAAAATAAAAATGGAGTTATTACATTCTGATATCAGTAATGTATAACTCCATTTTTCATATAACATCGCAAAGTCAAGCTTTTTGCAGAGAAAAATTTTCTTCCGTAGAATTACAATTTTCGGGATTAAGCTGTTTCACCCGGGTAAGTAAAAATTTATATCGCATCTGCAAGGCATTTACCTGATAAATGCAACAGTCTATCATATCCGGGTCCATGGCATTTTGAAAATCATCATAAGCAAGTGCCAAATCATATCTGGCTTTTTCCAGGTCATCTAAAAGTAGAGTGTAAGCAGTGGTATCAGATAACTGCTTTTTCGAACTCTGAAACATATGAATCCCATTCCTTTCATAATAGCGCTTAAAAGTTTCTTTTATAAAGTATAAGCAGAAAATGGGAAGTCTATACAAAAAGTCATAAATTTTTCCAAAATGTATATATTTTAGAAAAAGAAGATAGCAGGAAAACAGGAAATGGAGCAAGAATACGGAATGATAGCAATTGCCGGAATTTGTCTGGTGGTACTTCTTATGGGAATGATGAAGAAAAAGGCGAAGGTGGCAGCGGTTTTTTTGAGTCGCGCGGCAGTGGGGGTGGTAGGTATTAGCGTTGTAAATCAGATGCTGGAAACCCAAGGGATTGCCATAGCGGTTGGAATAAATCCAGTCAGTGCTTTGACAATCGGAACCCTTGGTATCAGCGGGTTTGTGTTGTTATATGGGATTATGCTCTATAAAATTTTGTAACTATTTTACAAAAATGGAAAAAATGCATGATTTCCCTTTACAAGAAAAAATGCTTAGGATATAATGCAAATTACCAATAATGAGGAGAGGTGATAGGTTGGAAATGTAAGCGTTATTGTTACACTGTTTGTGCTGGGGATTGCAGTGTGGATGGATTTTAGAACCTGGCGAATCAGTAATTGGCTGATTCTATGCGGACTTTTAATAGGATTACTTTTTCAGGTATGGCAATATCAAGTCAAAGGAATTGTGACCTTCATAGTTCAAGTATCAGTACCGATTATCTTATTATATCTTTTATTTCTTATGCGTGCCTTAGGGGCAGGCGACATCAAGTTGTTTTCCGTTATTAGTGGTATATGGAATTTAAAAATAGCATTTATTACAATGGGAGCGGCATTTTTTGTGGCAGCCGTATTGTCATTGTGGAAACTTATTTGTCAAAAAAATCTTTTTGCGCGTTTGCGTGTCTGTGGAGAGTATCTACATCAGGTAATGGTGACAGGAAAAATCACAAAATATCCCAGAGAATCAAAAGGAAAACAAAATATCATTCATTTTTCAGTTGCAATATTAATTGGATTTTTTATCGCATGTGAGGTGGTTTATTGAGTACATTGTCTGTAGCGGTATGTGATGCAAATCAATCCTATGGGGAAAGTATCGGCACATATCTGTTTATAGAACAGGGAGAAAAATTTTCAGGTGGATTTTTTTCTGCATTAGAGGCGTTTCGGGAGCAATTTTCTAAGCAAAAATTTGAAATTGTTTTGCTGGGAAAAGCATTCATACAGGAAGCGTGGATTCAGGAAGAAATCGGGCAGAATGAGAATATTCTGTGGATACATTTGTGGGAAGAAGGGGAGGAGCCAGAAGCACTTCCTGTTATTGAAAAGTATCAGCCGGCATCAGGGGTTATACGCAAGATATATGAATTTTATGAGGCATATCATAAAGAAAAGTTTGTGGGAGCAGGAAAACGGGCGCAGATAATAGGATGGTATTCGCCGGAACAAAATATCTGGCAGACACCGTTAGCACTTACCATGGCAACAATTTTGGCAGAAACAGAAAGGACTTTGTATGTGAATTTGAAGGAATGCAGTGGATTAACATACTGGCTTCAAGAGGATTATGAACAAGATTTGTTGGATGTAATGTATTTTTCTAAGAATTTGCAAACCGGAGAAAAAATGAATCTTGGAAGATTTACGTATCAATTAGGGAAGTTGTCATATCTTCCGCCGGTGCAGGATGGAATCTTACTTTCAGAATTAAAGGAGTCGGATTATCTGAGCTTTTTAGAAATGTTGGAACAGCAAGAAGAATATGATGTGATTGTGTTGGATATAGGAACCATGTTTTCAGGATTTTTTTCTGTGTTAGAAAAGTGCAGAACTATATATTTACCACAAGAGCAAAATGTGTTTTCACATGGAATCTATAAAGACTTTCAAAAAATGGCCGGTCGGTCAAATATCAATTCTGTAGAAGAAAAAATAGTAAAATTATCATTGCCGGAATGGAATAGACAAAAAATTACACCGGGATGTGTAATGCAGCAGTGGATGTGGGGAGGACAGGGAGACTATGTCAGAGAGTTGTTGGCAGGAACAGGTAGAAGAGATTAAAAAGCGGGTACTGATACAGTTAGATATTACCCAGGAAAACGATGAAGAGCGTTTGTTAGAAGTAATTGATACAGAGATAATTCGTTACAGCAAAGAACATCTGTTATCTTTAGAACAGCGACAAAAGTTAAGAAAGGGTGTATTTCATTCCCTGCGGCGGTTAGATGTGTTGCAAGAGCTTTTAGAGGAAGAAGATATCACAGAGATTATGGTAAATGGCGCAGGAAAGATCTTTTATGAAAAAGACGGAGCGATGTACCTGTGGAAACAGCATTTTTCTTCCGTAGAAAAATTAGAAGATATTATACAGCAAATGGTAGGGCGGCATAATCGTGTCATTAACACAGCACAGCCAATTGCAGATACAAGGTTGCCGGATGGTTCCAGAGTAAATGTAGTACTATCTCCCATAGCCATTGATGGACCGGCAGTAACGATACGAAAGTTTCCAAAGTCGCCAATGGATATGAAAGCAATGATAGAAAAAGAAAGTATTAGTTCAGAGTGTGCAAAGTTATTAGAACAACTGGTAAAGGCAGGCCATAACATTTTTATTTCGGGCGGAACAGGTTCCGGAAAAACGCCCCCACATTAGTCAACGCAGTATATCATTAGATTCCATCGAAACCGAAATAAGTTTGACCTATAAAAGTCTGCTGAATTTATATAGTCCTATTGTTTTTGAGCCAAGTTGGGATTGTGGAATTCTTAATGGCATTACATTAAAGCAATATTTGAAAGAACTTCAGCTAGATACATGGCAAGGTAGGATAAGATATTATAGACTCAAAAACAATATTACAGCAAATGAGGTGGCAAAGAAAATAGGTATGCAGAATGGAACTAGTTATTTAAAGAAGTATGAAAATGCATGTAAAGACTATTATACATCTGTGTCAAATTATAAAGCTGTTTGTGATGCCATAGGTATCAAATATGAAGATATAGCTGATGATTACATGTTATTTATAGATAGTGATTATGATATGAAACTGGCTACAGCTATAGAAAAAACTGGTCTATCTAGTAAAGAGTTTGCTGAAAAATATAATATTGAATATACGACATTGAGACATTCATTGAAAAGAATGCACAAATTGTCGATAAAAAGTTATGAGAAGTATAAAAAGATTTTTGAAGAACTAAATATATAAGGTATTAGGAAGGTATTCATATTATGAAGAATATAACTAAAGGGGAACGTAATATTTTAAGAAGTGGCTATTATGACATTATTCAAGTAACAGATAATTATATTGAAATAAAGTCTAAAAATACTAAGCATTATTGGATTTTAAGTAAGCCTATGCCATTTATAGATAATAAACCTATTATTATTTATCATAAACATTCAAAGTATATCAGTTATTATCATAAACATGGGTTTGCATACAATATCTATCAAGCTGTAAATCTTATTAAGTCGCATGACTCTTATGTGCTAAGCGGTATGGGAAAGTACAATAAGGCATAAGCAGACTTTACATTGTGACTGTAATTCTTTCGTGATAAAATAAAAGTAGTTTTCAAGAGGAAAGGATTACATATGACAGATTTAATGCTTAAGTTACTTACATATGAGCCTTACGAGAAGGTTTCTGGCAATGAAAAGAAATATATAAATAAAGTGTTGTGTGGCGATATTGCTAGTGATACAGTTGTTACAAATAAAGAGTATGTGATGTATGATGAATTGTTTAGAGGGTTTCTCAGTCATGTACAGTATACTGTTGATGGTATTAATTGGAAAAGAATAAAATGGGAGTCACTTGACTGGTTAAGGGAATGGAAAGATAAATACTATCCAATTGTAAATGGCATGATAAAAGGTAGAGCAGTATATCCAGTCATTTTTAAGAAAATCTGTTTCTTTTGGATTGTAGAAGCTAAAATAATAAAAAAGAAAAATGAAGTATCGCAAATGTCTGATTCTTACTTCATAGAACAAGTAGGTTTAGAAGATAATATTTTAAATAAATGGCATATATCTCCACGTTATAGGAAGAAAGCTAATAGAGACTCATACAGTTCAATTACTCTTTATAGGAATGGCAAAAAGCAATCTTACCTCACTTCAGCTATAAAGAGAGCATATTATGAGTCTAGCAGACAAAAAGCAGAAACTGATTTGTTTTATGATGCTGGAAGTACAACAGAGTGGATAGCACCCAAAATGAACCAGTTGGAAAAGTTTGTAGATGTATTTGCTGGAACTGGTACAGTCGTAGCATCTGTAGAGGCAAATGAAAGTGTTGTTAATGATATAGATGTAGGTGCAGCATGTTTCCTTTATTCAATATCGCATGATTCAAATGAGGTTCGTGAAAGACTGGCACAATTACATAATAACTTTGTCAGTAAAGATTTAAGTGATGGTCAGAATTTATACACTGTGAAGGAATGGCAAAAGCATAAAAAACACTATGAAAAGTATATAGATATTCCACTATTTGAAGATATAATTATTCGCATGAGAAATAACTATGTGTATATTCATGAACAATATGTGAAAGCAACCACAGGTGTTACTCTTAATTTTACAAATATATCTGATAAGGATATTCAAATGTATTATGATATTGGTGTAGCATGGATGTTTCTCAACTCATTCAAGCAAAAAAACCAAAGAGGGAATCAGTTTAATGTTATCGATATGGATATTCCTGCATATGAGAAATATTTAAGAAATGTTTTAATGGTTGCTTATAAGAGTGATAAGAAATATAAAAAATATCATCAGGAGGACGCTTCTGACGCAACATTCCTAGAAAAGTTAAGGATAAAAAAATCCCAGATAAAGTTTATAGATGGAATAGACTATATGAAATCCTTGAAGAATGCTGGTGTTAGATGTGAAGATTTTAGAGATATTATAAAAGAAAATTCTGATGGATTCATATATCTTGATTCGCCTTACTTTCTTACTACAGATTATGAAGTACCATTCAGAGATGAAGAACATAAGCAAATGCTTGATATCCTTAGAAACAGTGAATTCAATTGGCTTTTTTCAATGCAGTATATTGATTTGTATGAGAAAAAGCCAGATAGAGGAAGACGGGCTTATCAAGAAGATGGATATTCTTTAATAAGAAGTTATTGGGACTATTATCATGGATTTGTAAAACCTTTTGAAATTGTACTTGAAAAAAAGAAACAGTATTATAAAGTGAATACTAAAAAGAAAATCAAAGTTGAAAAGACAATATGGCTATTGTTGTTCTATTATACATATCAATATAGAGGAGAGACTAGGAATACAGTAGAAATGATGTTGTGTAATTTTGATCCTAGAAGAAATATTCCATATGCATTTGAATATGACAAAGAGTTAGGACATCATATAGAGGTTATGCCATATTCAGAATTTTTGGATAACCTAATTAGGAATGATGGTAATCAGACTCCTTATGAGCAATTAAGAGAAATAGCTCATAACTGGCGAAAAAATGACATAATACAAAATTATTCTTCAGGAGCTTGGGTTTAATCCCAAGCTCTCTTACTGTCTATAAGATAAAAACACTTTCAAGTTTTCACTTCGTATCATTCACTATAACATATAAAAAGTGGATTGGAGGATAAACAGATGAAAGAGTATAAAAGTGCAGTACAAAGACTGACTGAGTTTATGTCTGTATATGAAGACGCAAGTTTGGATGAGATGGAACCGTCTGAGATTATAGACATCTTATCAGCAGTAAAGACACAGATAACTTGTTATATAAGTGATTTATCTGATAGACAGAAAGATGCCGAGTTCCATCTTATCTGCCCACAGATTGACATTGATATAGCTGGCAAGGATGGAGATTTCTCTGGCAGAGAGCTTATCTATCTGCCATTTATGAGATGTTCAGTATGGCTATGGGACAAGTTAGTACAGGAGCCTGATAATCCTGTATTTGAGACAGTAAAATATTTTTGTATGTGTGTGCATTTTCTTAGATGTAAGTTGGTAATGTATGGAGTTCCATACGACAAGCCACTTACATCAAAGTTATTGGATGACTATGGTATCATGGATGCTTTTGAGGTTTATCGTTATGAGCATCTATTCAGAGATGCCTTGCAGCATATAGAGGGGAGGTAGTTTGTATGCTGATAAAGAAATGGAAAATAAGAATACAAAGTGATGGTCGACCAGCCATCACTTTTCCTAGTGGTAGGCAAGATGTAGTTCTCCTGCCAGAAACTGATGATATTGAACTATCAGATGAAGGCTTAATATTTTCCATCAGTCGCAGGGGTAAAATAACTCATTATGAGTGCCTTTTTAACGAGTTAGGCTATACAGCTCCACCGACACCAATAGCACAGCTTCAAGCTATGAAGTGTATATCGGTAGATGTTCCACAGAAGCACATCTTGTCATTTTTATATGAATTCATATCTGGTGTGCTTACAGAAGCTACACCATACATAATCAAAAAACAGCCTTTTGATATGTATGATTTAGCCAGTGCTTATAGTGAGCAATTAGAAAATGTAAGCATAAAAAATATAAAAGAGGCTGTTCTAAATAAGTATGCGGAGGTACTGCATGGATAAAGCATTACTTACCACAAAGGATGCGAGCAGTCTTATTGGCTGTTCGCAGTCAACTTTAAGGAATTATGAGGTTGTAGGTCTTATAGTTCCAGCAGTAAAGGTTGGCAATCGGAGATACTACTCAAGCAGTCAGGTTACTTATTTTATTCGTGACTGCTGTAGTGGTAGTATTGTTGATTCAGAGCAGGTCTACTTTTTGTCAAGCTCTGAGGTAAGAAAAAGGCTTGCTATAAGCTATGAAGCTTTAGAGGAACTTGACAAACAAGGTATTTTAGTTCCCTGTAGGCGGTTACCACTCAGTCATAAGAGGCTGTACTATGTGAGTGACCTTGAAAAATTTATAAGTAGGATGTAGGTATATCCTATCTGTGTGATAGCAGGAGTATTTATCCTTATTTGGGGTAGTACTCCTGTTTTTTTGTGCAGTCTTTAATTATATTGCAGTTCACTTGTTATTCTCCAGTTCATTTTTAGAGTCCTTATTTCTGATTATTTTTGCCATGGCACAAATAATCAGTTTTTTTATTAGGAGGGCTTTGATATGAGGTTTGTAGATATGTTTGAGGCAGTTAAAGGTACTGCAAAGGAAAAACTTGTAGGGCAGATTTCTCTGACAGAGAAATTGTTGATTGAAAAGGGATATTCTTGTACTGAGCGTTTCAGCCATGGTACATGTAATTGGTTTTACCACAAGTATGATGAGCCAGTAGTGCTAGTTGTTTATTACAGTACATATTCACGATTAGTTTCTTTCACTACCGTGGACAAGGTTGTGTATGATGAGTTCTTTGCTGATACAAAGAAAAAAGTTGCCTTTACAGGTAGGGCTGATGGAAAATTGAAAGCAATCGTGAGTATGAATGGGACATACGTTCCGTTGGCTCATCTTGCGTTTGATTGCATTCCAGCAGGATATTGCGTTGACCATATAATTAATGATATCAGGTTCAACGACAGTTCTGCTGTGAGATTAGCAACATCAGAGCAGAATAGTCGCAATCGTAGCTGTAGTAAAAAGGTTGCAGGTGACGATTTTGATTATGATGCATCTCGTGATTTTAGGGAGAAATGGTGGCTCGTGTTGTGTGTCACTATGTTCCACGAGCTTACATGGGAGCAGGCAAAGGAATACAATATGGGAGGTGATGTAGAATGAGTTTATTAAGAACATACTCATTTAATGAGATAGATTACATAGATTCTGGCAGTCTATGGTCTATGTTTAAAGACATTGCCAGTATCGAGAGTAGAGGGTGCAGTTGCACCCTCGAAGTCGTTGAGGCTGTATTGTCGGGAAAATTGAAAATGGAACACTACGATTCAGATGGAAATGTAGTGTTTGACCTCCGCAAGTATGAGCGAAAGGTAGAAAAGCTCAGAAAGCTGGAACAGGCTAGACGTCATAAGAATGAAAAGCTATTGCTTGATGATTATGATGATTTGGCTGAAGGAGGGGTAGTAACAAGCTGTGTTTCTGCATTGCAGACAGAAGATATTGCAAAAAATATCATCGACAATGCAGAGCTTCAGTGGGCTTTGAAATCCTTAGATGAGAAACTCTTGGATTTCATTGTCATTGACAAAGTGAATATCAAGGTTGCCCTTTTACAGGCAAACAAAGGTATTCCTGAGTCAATACAGCTTGTAAAAGATATTGTGAAAAAATATCCCTATATGGGAGAAATCATTCACATTATTCTTAGCTGTGGCAAGCCACTTGAAGAAGTATTGGAGGTGTGATGATGAATAGGGAGCTATTTGAACTTTCAAATGATGACACAAAGTTTTTGATTCTGATTTATGAAATGGCAAAATCAGGAGCAATCACATTGGATTCGTCAAGCTCTGAACATGCTCAGATAATGTATGATTACATAGAGTATGTGAGGCGGATGAAAGGTAAAAAGGATAAAAGACAGCTTAACCAATTGATTCTGTTACAGTTGATTAAGCATTCAAAGTAATAACTGAGGACTTGTCAAAATATGATGAGTCCTTTTCTTATGCCATAGCCAATGCAGAAAACTTCAAGGTTATTGTATGGTAATGAATATTTCTTGTAGATGTCCAGCATAGAAAGCATTTTCAAATCTCCAACCTTTGATTGACTGGTAGTTTTTGGTGTAGGTGTCACATATAGGTACTTTTGAGGACGATGTGAAATATGTGATTGCCTTTGTATTTTTCTGTAGTTTTTAGGGTAAGAAATAACTCCCAAAAGCTGATGGGGTATGGGTAAACGCCAGTTGTTATTCTTGTGATGCAGTAGTTGTTGATATAGATGTGAGTTCTTCCAATTTTATAAGAAACTTTTTAAGGTGCTATTTACGCAACCTAAGACAAGAGTTATCATGACACAACCCCAAACGGGGGCAAAAATTATACGATGGAGGATTTTCTATGCTACTAAACACTATTACAGAAAGACACCCAAATTCTTTTGTTCTGTTAAAGCCAAAGAGCAGAGATGAGCAGAACCATGTCAGGGATTGGAATGTTTTGAACACAGCAAAAAAATATGATGATATTTTGAGGATTGCAGAGTATTACAGGTCAGAGGGTATAAGTAATGCAGTCATATTGTCTACAAGTGATGAGCTTGTTGTTCCACCAGAGGAATCAGCTAAATTCTTTAGGGTGTATTACAACTTATTCACTATAGCAAAGGTTGTTGTTCATCTACCCTTAGGAGGTTAGGCAATGGGATTAGTTGACAGAGCTTGTGATAGATTTTTTGAGATGGCACAAGAGCGTTGGAGAGAGCAAGGTTTCAACGCTGATATAGTAGATATTTTGGACAAATATCGTGAGGAAACCAATAAAGTGATAAGAAGAAATAAGGTTAGCGTTATAACCACGTTTTTGATTCAATTTTATGGCTATAATCATGTGGAGCTTCAGAAGGATATCACAAAAATCATTTTATTAGAGCCATCGGATGCCTTTGAGCCTAAAGAGAGAAAAAAGTTGTTAACAATACTTTGGTACACAATACAAAATCTCTATGAGGATGATTGGGCTGATGTGCTTAATGAAGTCAATAGGTTAGCTGAGTGGAATAAAGCCAACAATGAAGAGGACTTTCCCATAAATTAGCCAATCATGGGGTATCCTGTAAATTTTTCTATGAAAAATTTCAAAAATAACTTGCAATTAAAGTTAAACAGAGTGATAGATAGACACACGAAAAAATTAAACTCACGAAATGGAGGATTTATTATGGTTAAGGTTTTAGTTAATGGAGGCTTATTTGAAATAAGCAAGGTTGAAGAGATTGTTGAAAAGAGAGTGCCTTTCAATGGAACAAATATAAGATTGGTGCAGATTGCCAAGGACAGTAAGCAAGCTGTAAGTGGATTACACTTTCAGGTAAAGAATACTGTGTGCAACGTCTTTGCCATCGGTGAGTTCACGATTGGTAATCTGCCAACAGCTAAGGTCAAGGAAATCATGAAGCAGTTATTATCTGATGGTTATTATGATTTCTCTGATTGTGATTTCCAGCCGATGATGTTTGTGGAAAAGTATAAGTTTGATGAAGGTAAGAGCAAGCCATATTTTTGTCAAGGCTCACTCATCCAGTTTTATGCACCAAACGATGTGTTTAATTATCCTGCAAATACAATCGTTCCACCAGTTAATATAGCAGCACAGGATGAGTTTGGAGATGAAAAAGATGATTTATCTGATATGTCAGATGAGGAACTTCGACAGGCTATCTATGAACTGGAGGATACTACTATGCTCCGCTTAGGTCAGATGAGCCGAGAGGAGCTGGAAAAAGAATACGATGGAATTGAGGTGGATATGGATGAATAGATCAAGTCTGCCAGTATCTGTAAATACAATGAAGAAATGGTTTGAGTCTGATGATAAGGTGCTTCAATGCACCTTGCCATTTCAGAGACATAGTGGTATGTGGAGTCCTATCCTCAAGTCAAATCTTGTATGGAGTATGCTTGCAGATTCATATATTCCACCGATTGTCTTGTTAAAAGATAAGCGAGGCGAGGATTCTAAGGGCAAGGATATCTTTGGCTACCAAGTTCTCGAAGGACAGCAAAGGCTTATCACAACTTTGTTTCCATTCTTAAATGATGAGTGGACATTGCATGGTTCAGTTGAGCCAGTAGAAGTTGATGGTTTTACATATGATATTGCCGGTAAGAAGTATTCAGAGCTTGAAGAGGAGTTGCAGGATATCATCAAGAACTACAGATTTACAGTACAGGCTATTGAGAATTATACGATGGAAGAAGCTGAAAAATTATACTTTAATATCAATAGTGGTGTAGCACTTTCAGCAATGCAAAAAGGAAAAGCTAAGCTTGGCAATGAACTGATGGAGTTTGTGAATACTCTGCTTTCAGGGAACTTCTTTACACAGGCTATTAATATCACAGAGAAACAGGCTCTCAAAGAAGATGATTTGCTGATGCTGATGCAGGGCATGGCATTGCTTGACCAGCGACACGAGCAGAGAGAGTTTAAGAATATCTCCGCAGCATCTATGCTTTCATATGCCGAGAGTATCAGGAACAGTTACAATGAAGAAAAACAGCAGATGATTATGGAAATCGTAGATTACCTTGATTCTGCATTTGAAAACAAGAATAAATTCCTGCGTAAAAACAATGTTCCTATTGTAATCGTGATGTCAAAGATAGCTTTTGAGAACAATGTAAAGCCTGAGCTTTTCAAGGCATTTATCAATGATTTTGCCAACGCTTTATATCCTGCGTATGAAGAAGCAAGTGGCTCTGGAAACATAAAGATTGTAAATGTCAATCAGAGGCTTCGTGTAATGTTCATTGCTATGTGCAATTACTTCTGTTGGGATGTGGCTAATACATCAAAGCCTTTTGAAAGTGAAGACGCTTGGACTTGGGAGTCGATAACTTCTGAAAACTCTGAGGATGATGCTGACACTAGTAGTTCTGATGAGGACACGCCAATTATGGGTAGTTTTATGAACGAGCCTACGGAAGATGCTGAGGATACTGATGTTGAAGGTTCTGGCAAGGAGGATGTTGAAATTGAAGCAGGAGAAAATACAGGCATATCTGCTGAGAGTGAATAAGCTGTCGGGTGTAGTTTATAAAGGCTATCTTGAAGAGGTTGATAATACCTTGGAGGCTGAACAAAGGTATGTTAATTATGATGAGCCACATGGACTTATTGCAGTAGTCAGTATTACAGATAAAATAGATGTCATCTGTAACGATGAAGGTAAGCTCAAAAATTTCCCGATGAACAGATTTTTTGTCGATGATAATGGTGGTGTATGGGATTTACTTGTTGGAAATGCGATGTGTGTGCGACACAATAAAGATGGCGAATTCACATCAATTTTACCAGAGGATATACCAGTAATAGAAAAACACTTAGTTCCTATAAACCCACAAGGTTTAATTGATTATGATGAAAGTGAGGAAGGGTTATGAGTTATCCTATTGATAAAAAGGCTGTTTATTCTGGTCGCTATCCACATGGTACGATTATTGAACTGACAGAACCTATTCAAGATCCATATAGTCCTAAACCAGTTGGTAGTCGCTTTAAGGTTGACTATGTAGATGATGCTCTCCAACTACAGGGGGTATGGTTGCCACCGCAGTCTGGCAGTATCGCTGTTATTATAGAAAAAGATAAGTTCAAGATTGTGAAATAAAATAAGCGACTGACACCATTCATTTGGGAACAGTCGCTTATTGTTTGAAAAATTCATTGTAATCGCACTTGAAAATTTTGGTAAGTGCAATCAGCATATCAACAGTTGGATTATTATATCCATGTTCCACTTTACTGAATATGCCTGTTGTGACATTGACATTTTCACATTGGAGCTTGGCAATAACTTCAGTAGCTTTCATATTACGCTCTTTGCGTAGTCTTTTTATGTTAGTTCCGATTAGTGGATTCAAGTGTTGATTTACTCGTTCAGCCATTTTGGTTCACCTCTTTGATGAAGTATTATCCAAAATGGAAGAAAATAGTGTCCAAAATAGAAGTTTTATGATATAATTTTACATGGTATCTAATTTTAATAATATTCAAAAGAAGGAGAAATTTATTTTATGAACAATATGAGTAATTTGTTTGTGGATGCAAACGAAAAAGAAATTTCTACTCTAGGTAGTAATTATCTTAGAAACTTTTTATCAACTGGTTCATTAGAAAATGGATTTTGTACAGTAACTGATAAGAGGGTTTACTTTAGAGGAAAGTGTTATACCAAGAGTGGGAATAATTATAAGTCAACTAAGGAAGAAAAAACAGTTGACTTGAAGGATGTGACAGGAACAGGATTTACATTTATTAAGCATTTTGGGTTAATGGTACTGGCTATTTTGTGTACTATATGGGCAGTTATTTTTTCATTTATTATAGTAACAGCTCTCCCAAGTTTAAATGATTTTGAAATATTGCCAAGCTTTTTATATCTTATATTTTTGGCAATACTACCAACAATTGTTTTGTGGGGATTATATTTGTTTTTAAAGGTAAAAGTATTTGAAATATCATTTGCTGGTGGAAAGATAGCATTTAAAGCATCAAGTTACAATGAAAATGAAGTAAATAATTTTCAGAGAGCTTTACGTCAGGCGAAAGATAATTATAAAGATGCACCAAATACAGTTAGCAATAGCTCAGGAGCTGATGAACTTAAAAAATACAAAGACTTACTGGATTCAGGTGTTATTTCGCAGGCGGATTTTGATAATGCGAAGAAAAAGATATTAGGTTAGCAGGATAAAAAAGACCAGTGAATAATTAATTATTTACTGGTCTTAATTTTAGAAGGAATATAAATTTATGAGAAAGAAAATATTATGTGCTATCATGTCGGCAGTCATGGTAGTAGGAGCATTAACAGGATGTGGCAAGAAGAATGATTTTAAGAATACAGAAAAGGAAAAGGTTACAGAAAGTGTAACAGAAGTTGTTGCAGAAACTGAAGCTGCTACAGAAAGCATAGAGGAAAAAGATGAGTATTTAACTATTGATACAAGTACTATATGCAGTAGGGAGCTACATGATTTCTTTGAATTGTATTTGAGGTGCTGGATAGATTGGTCATTTGAGTCTGGTAAATTAAATACAGGTGGCAATGCTCAGCCTACTAGTATAAAAAATATGATGACTCACACAGGGGTGGTTGGAGCTTTTACACCAGCAAATGGTATGAGAATAGTATCAGAGTATAAGGAAGATGATTTTTCAGGCTTAGCATTAAATAATTTGCTTCATTTTACAGCTCCTTTTTATAACTATCAAACAGTAAATTATTCATGCTCTGTGTCATGTTTGGAATCAAATTTTAGTTCTTTTAGATATAAAGAGGGAACAGATGCTGTTTTAAAAATGTTTGTTAAAGTTAATTATAGTCTATCAGCAGAGGGAAATAGTAATGATAAAAGTGATTTATTTGCAATAGAACTAGTAAATTCAGACGATAATCCAGAGGAATGGTTAATTAGATATATTTCTCCAGCTTCAGACTCATTAAATGCTAATGATAGAGAAAAGTATCCAGATTGTAATTATGTTAATAACAATGGAGCAGCAATTGATGCTCAGTATTATTTTACAGCAGATAAGCTTATTAACGAAGATAGGGAAAATATAGATACAAGTGATATGCCAGCTTGGAAACAGGCATATATTGACTATTTTAATAATAGTTCATTGGATTTATCAGAATATAATTATATTTTAGAGGATGTTAATTCAGATAACATTCCAGAGTTATTCTTATATAACTCTAGGATTAATGATAGAGAATTTTATTATATAAATAAGAATAATGAAGTCAAAAGTATAGAATTTACAAAATCGTATATAAGAGCTGAGAACGGATGTGTATATATTACCGGTGGAAGTCAGGGATACTATTATGATAGTGTTAGTCAATGTAATGCAAATGGTGATTATGAATCGATTTTTGACGGTTATAATGAAGAGGACTTATCAGGTGACACCGTTTCTTTCCGTTATTATATTGGAGATGCTACAGAGGTTTCGGAGGATGAATATGAAAGAAATCTCTCAGCATATAAAGATATGAAAAGTTTTGGTGAGGAAGATAGCAATCAAGGAGATGTTATCTCTGCAATTCAAAATTATTAATAAAATATCAGAGACCAGTAAGTTCAATTGGATTTACTGGTCTTTTCTTATGTCTGCCTATCTAACAGTATCAGGGGTACTTTTTATCGGTTTCTGGCTCGCATTTCCGCCCCATACAGCCCTTTAAATAGTGTTGCCTTGTAACTGTGCCACCTACTATTAAAAGTGGCACAAATCGGCTCTAGCAAAGTTCCGACAATTTTTCGACTTTTTACGACCTTGTGAAAATTACTATTTCTGCGGTATTTCTCCCATATATTTGTCGAGGTGTTCCAGCTACAATTATATTCATCTGAAAACTGTTAGTTAAAATATGTTGAGTGAATATTTCTTGTGCATTGTGTGTCTTATATGCTTTTTCATCCGTAAAATCGGCGGAGAGCCAGTCTAAATGTGGCAGGCAGTGCTTTTTTTGCAGTCAGCATATGGTGGCAGTTCTCATTTTCTATATCATATACTTCATCTATTGGTGCAGTCATTTTGCTGGAGTTTTTCTTGTGAAAATTGAATATTTTATTCCGGCATGGAGTTCATTTACATATTCGTTAGTTTGATTTCACTACTTAGTATTAAATATTTTAGTGAGTTGAAAGTTTTATAAGTATTTTAATTTCATGGTGGTAGATTAAGTTCAGAGTTCATTCACTAGTAGTAAAATGGATGTATTATTAGTGATTGAGGGATTTAAGTAGCCCTCTACCTACCGGGGGATTTCCTATCTATCCCTTGCAGTCAGGGCAGTTATACTAGCAGTTCCGTATAGCACCTGTAGATGCCCATTTTATCAGCCTTGACAGTTCGTAGCGAGGCACAAACACCCAGCAGTACTGGCTATTGCTTGGGTGCTTTTTATTGCCCACACAGGCTCTTTTGTTGTGTACTGGCTACTACTTCCAGTGCTGTAAAATATTGCCATTTAGGGCTGATATGGTGCGTTGCAGGGGTACTTTTTTTGCAAACTGCGTAGCTGGTTTGTATGTACTTTGTAGATACGACCATATAATAACTTTATACGACCTCAGGCTCCAAGCTGTGTTATAATATAGAAAACGCAGTTAGGAGCTTTTTTTATGATGTATAGCAATAAAGAGATAAAAACATCTCTAAGAAAATATATGGAGTCATCAGGTACTGGGACTATTGACGAACAAGCAATAATAGATATCTTAGATGAAGGTGCCGACAGGGACTTTGACAAAGCAAGTCAGAAAGTAAAGGAAATCAGGCAACAATATAAGAATAATAGTGCCATCCCAGAATGGTTACGAATGTTGACTTTTAGACTGGTGTATGACTACATGACCATAGAATATACAAAAAAGATGGAATATGATAATGAACCAGAGAATAAGAAAAAAAGAAAAGTGTATAAAGTGCTATCCCAAAATAAATTAATAGAAGCTATTGGCTTCAATAAAAAAGTCTTTGATAAGACATCAAGTTGGAATATTTACTCACCCTATGCTAAATGGCAGCAAAGTCAGTATGAGGCTTTAAATATTCCTATGGCATATGCAGAGATAGTATCAAACCCTATATATGTAGCAATGCTACATCATATTATTTCAGAGTCACGAGTTGTTACAGACACATTTGTCGATGTCTTTGGTAAAGTGGGGTACGTGCCAGCCATTTGTGCAAATGGCTATGCTCATAATATCTTCTATACGCAAGATGCAGCTACCTATAAGAGATATTATGATGGTATGACAAAAGATCCAAATTATACTTATGAATTTATATATCATTATGGAGAAAGGGCAGAGCAATTTTTAGATGAGACTAGCGAGAAAATAGGTAGAGACAGAATAGATGAATTTGAAGCAAAATTTTATGACTATCAAGCAATAAGACTTTTATATGGTATGCCTGAATTAGAGGTTGGTATAAAGAAAGAAGAAAATGATGAAGGAGAGGAACAAGAGAAATCGCAAGAGAAACAAGAAAAGACGCAAGAACAACTAGAGGAAGAAGAGAAGATATATAACAGCAAGTATGCAGCATTGAGATTCATTACATTGTGTTATCAGATGCCATATTGGAAAAAGAACAATATAAAGTATGATAAACTATCTGGTGAATATGTAGAGAAATTCTCCAGCTTAAAGCAGATAAAAAAGGTATTTGATATTACAGAAGATAGCTTTGTAGCATATGCTAACGCATTAAAGAAAACTGAGTATAGAGAATATGAAGATAATCTGCTTGTCGACCTCATGACTAATTATAACCATATAAAAGGTGAGAATGATGTTAAAGATATAATTAAGAATATTTTCAAATTACTTGGGGTAGATGAGAAAGCTCTGTTATTTGTAGACATTCCAAAATATGATGAATATGATAGATATGGGTTTGATACAGAACTACTGGAAAAAGAAGTTGACGGTAAAAAAAGGTCATGGCTCTCTTATGGAGAGAAAGATACAGCTCAGGAAAAAGAAGATAGCATAATCAATTTTTTACTTGAGTATAGTGGCGATTGGGTAATGACATTGAAAGAGTATTCTTTTGGAAACATAGATGCACATAAACATTATGATGATATAATAAAAAAAATGAGAGAAAGCCACAGGAATTGCTACATATATGAATGTAGCAATGAAGATCACAATATAAGTACAGCTATGAGTTTTATCACATCCATAAATTTTGATGAGTTGTCGGCTGATAAATTTAAGGCAAAGTATAACATAGAAGTATCATCAGATAGAAATGAGACTGGAACAAATAAATATAGACTAAGTAAACTCTGTATATAAGAAGTTAAGTGGTTTATTGGATAAGGACAAGGATTTTTTCCTTGTCTTTTTTTGTGTCTATAGAAGTCAAAACTACACCCTATTTTTACAAAGAAAGCCAAAACTACACCCTGATTTTACAAAAGTGATGTAGAAATGCCGTAAAACAGCAAGGTAAAAAATAATATTTAGTAAATTGTTTTTGAAAATTTAGGAAATTATCCTTGGCTCATAGAAACAAAGCAAGAAACAAATATTTTTAAGGAGGATAATCTTATGAAGTCAGAAAGAATGTAACTATTAATGAAGCAGTAGAAAATGATAGGAGATGATAAGTACAGCACACTTCGTGGTTATCAGTGAAGTGAAGAACAATGTAATGATATTCAGCAGTTATGATTTATGCGTAAGTCAAAACTACACCCTGATTTTACAGAGTAAGTGAAGAACTACACCCTAATTTTACAAAACGGGGTAGTAGAAATGCTGTAAAGCTAGCAAAAACAACAAAGAAAGAAATTAAATAAAAAATTTTTTTAGTAAAGTGATTTTGAAGATTTAGGAAGTTAAAATTTGCTCATAGCAATAAAGCAAGAAATAAATATTTTTAAGGAGGACAATATTATGTCAGAAATTATTAATTTATCAGCAGTTAATGCAACAGGAGTAGAAGCACAGAACAAGGAGGACACAGATATGTTATTAGGAAGCAATGAAACAGCGGCACAGATTAAGGAGGGTAATGATATGCCAGTAGGAAACAATGCAGTAGTAGAGAACAAGGAGGACACAGATATGTTATTAGGAAGTAATGCATCAGTAGCAGCACAGATTAAGGAGGACAAAATTATGAAGTCAGAAAGAATTAATGTAAATATTGGAGATGCAGTAGCAAAGGTTAATAGTGGCGAGTACAACACTTGTCTTAGCTACCAGAGAAGTGATAAGCAATGGAATGGAATCCAGCAGTCATGCTTTATTGATTCTGTAATGAGAGAAATTGATATTCCTAAGATTATCATTGCCGAGAATGAAGGAACAAGTTTTGTGGTAGATGGAAAGCAACGCTTAACTACATTGAAAAAATTTTTAGAAAATGAATCACGCCTTTCTAATAAGGTTGAGTGTGCAAGCGAGGATGGTAAGTATAATGGCAATGCATTTGATGAGTTACCAGAAGAAATGCAGAGCAAAATCAAGAATACAGAGATAGAGGTTGTGTATTACAAAGATTGTAGCATTGATGATATTAAAATGCTCTTTAAACGTTACAATAATGGAACACCGCTATCAAAGTCGCAGGTATTGCGTTGTGATATAGGAACAGATGCAATCGATTGGGTTAACATTTGCACGAACAAACCAATTTTTAATAATCCAATAGCAGGTTTTACCAATAAGCAGATAACAGAACAGGTACAGCTTGGTTGCTTTTATCAGTCAGTATATCTCATTGACTGTTGTTTAGGACTTGGAGGTAAGGAACGACAGCCTATGATTAGCCTTTCCAATTCTAATATAAATAAGTATGGCAAAGATGTTATATGTAAATTTGATGAAGCAACGAGAGAAGATATTAACAAGACATTAGATTATGTTGGGAACATAGGTACAAAGGGTATCAAAAAGTCAGTTATTCCATATGTAGTGGTAATGGGACATTTTGCTATGAAAAACAACATTGATGTTAAAAAGTTTGGTACCTATGTTAGTACTTTTATGTCAGATAAAATTAAGGATGCCCCATATAAGGCAACTTGTAAGGGTGGAACCATATCTAAGGCAAGCGTGGAAGGTAAACTGGAATGTTTTAAAGATCATTTTCATGAAGTATTTCCAGAGGTTGACCTTTCAGAGATGAAACTTGTAGAGAACCCTAATAAGAAATCTTCAAAAGCTAAAGATAAGAGTGTATCAAGTAAAGAAGCTAAGGAGGGAAGTGATTCTACCACAGAAAATAATGCAGCACAGGAAGTTACTTCTGAAGAGGTTTCTAATGAGAATGTATTTGCAAGTGTTGAGGTTGATAGTAGTAAATCTACTCCAGAAGTAGCTGTTGATGCAGAGAAGTCAGATACAACAGAAGTAACTGAAACCACTAGTGAAGAAGTGGATACAGAAAATTCAGAAGATGTTGAGGTATCAGATACTACAGAAGCTACTGAAACCACTAGCAAAGTAGAAACTCCAGATATTTCCAACGATAATGGGGTATCCCAGAGTGCTGAAGCACTGGCTGATGCTTCATCTGACACATCAGAAACAACTGTTGAAGATAGTGCATCTGATTCGCCAGAAGCAGATGCAGAGCCTGCAAATGATGTTTCAGATGGAACAGAAGGGGTTGCGTAACAATAGATACATATTAATCTGCCTGTGAGCAGTAGCAAGCAGGCAGTAAATATAAAATAATTTTAAGATAGGAGCAAATTATTATGGATTTCAATAATTTAAAAGTACTCGTAGATTATGCAACAAGCGGAGCTATGCCAATTGCCGATAAAGAGGCAACTGTAATTAAGCTCAAGGCAGAAAAGAAAGCTATTTGCAAGCAGTTATCTGCTATGCCAAATAGTGAGGAGCGTAGAAATGCATACAAAGAGCTTAATCGTCTGATGTACCAGCTCTACAATGCTAAGGCATTTGTCAGAATGGTAAAGGATGAGGAAACACATGAGGATAAGCCTGTGTATATCAAAGTTGATTCTATGGCAAATATGATTCTCTGCTATAGTGTGTAAGAAAGGAAAAATATGGCGACAAAGATTATGAAGGGTAATACCTACCCACAAAAGGTTACAAGTGAAGATGGTACAAGAACTGTTGAAGTTCATGCAGATTTTCATAGACAACCTAATCGACTTGTTATGAAGGATAATGATAAAACTATAATTGAGATAGCTAGTTGGAATTTAGATATGGACAAGTCACATATAATACAGGATTTTATTGAAAATAATGTGGATTATTGTCATTTGTTTATTGGATTTTCAAAAAAATATATAGAGCCGATGGTTGAGGATTATAGTAACGTGAAAGTGACTATAGTAGGCGAGAATTGCAGTTTTACATGGAAAAGTAAGCGTCATGAGCATTATGTTGGGATAGAGTTATCAGTTGCTGGAGTAAAACTTACTAAGCAGTATAAGAAAACTAATTCAAAGAATGGTTGTTACAAAAAAGTGTGTAGTAATTCTATAGCAACATTGATGAAGATGGATATAAGAGATGTAGTATCTTTGGCTACAAAATGGAATATTGTATCGCAAATTCGCAGAGATGCACATTTTGGTCAAATATACGTCATTAATGGTAATCTGGAGTATAGAGTGAATAAAGATGTTTATAACAAGATAAGGACTGCAAAGTATTTATTAGAGAGTGGAGCTATAGAGGCTAACAGGATTTTTGATTTAGAAAAAAAGCAAATTAGTTTTGTGACAAAAGTAAAGCTGCACGATGCTCCATATGTAATAAATAAGGTAAATTCAAATAGAACTATAGAAATAGAAAAGTTCAAAAAGTCTTATATAAAGGAAAAACTTCAGAATAAGGCTATTTAAGATAATGCAGTTGTAATGCGTATAAGAGAAGGAGAAGAATAAAATGGATAGACAGTTAGAGATGATAAGTAAGGATAAGGTTAGAACAGTAGATATTATTGAAACAGGGACAGACTCATGCAAAATCTGTTTATGTTCAAATGGGTTCTGTCAGGTTGAATTACATACTAATGAGAATTTGTTAAAATTGAGTAAGTCTAGTTTAAGAAGTCGTCCATGTATGAAGTTCGCAAATTATTATTTAAAACATGGTATTGAGGACAAAAGTTGCTATTGGGTGTTACAGTTTTTATTGACCAATAAGGAGAACATGAAGTGTTATTTGCAGGTTAATATAGAAAGTTATGTTAAAATTATTGTTACACATTACTGTGAGAATTATATTGCTTGGTGTAATGTGTGTATAGAAAATGAGTGGCTTAATGCGATAGTAGATCCTTTATTTAGAACTAGCTATGAGGATGTTGCTAAGCTATCTGATGAAATGTTGCTTAGTATGTTAGATGGGTGGAATGTTGTAGCTACATACGAAACGATGGAGCAAGACAGGAAAGGTTTGAAGAATGATAACTTTTCTGCTGAAGAACTGTATTTGATACGCATTGATGACATTACCATGTTCGCATTCAATGATTTGATTTATAGGTTGAGTAGTGGCATGTATTTGAAATTTGTTGATTACTATCATACACATAAAGTATTGTTGTGGGACAAAATTCCTGAAAAGATAAAGGCAAAATTGACTAAGGCACAACTGTTTGATAAAAAGATTGTTCTTACATCTATTCATGCGGATGGTACACCAGAATTTATGTTCTTTTAATATTGATATGTTACATATGATTTGTCGAAGCTCCTTATCCATAATGTAGATGAAAAGATGAGTGATATGTGGTACAATTATTCTTGGGTAGTTGTACCCACAGATACTGAAATTTTTTCGTAGAAGTCCAGATTATAGGACTGCTATTATGAGATAATGACTACAAAGGAAAGGAGCTGGGTAAATGGGGAAAAGAGACCTTTCAGAAGAGGATATAAAAGCAAGATACATAACTCCAGCAGTAGAGCAAGCTGGATGGGATAAGAAGCAGATTCGCTATGAATATGCGTTCACAGCAGGTCGCATTATCTTAAGAGGTAATATAACTTCACGAGGCAAGCAGAAACGTGCAGATTATCTGTTATTTTATAAGCCTAATTTTCCTTTGGCAATTATAGAAGCAAAGGATAACAACCATCCAGTCGGAGCAGGACTGCAACAGGCTATAGAGTATGCAGAAGCTCTGGATGTGAAGTTTGTATATGCATCCAATGGAGATGGCTTTGTAGAGCAGGATTTAATAACTGGTGATATTCGTAACCTTTCCTTAGATGAGTTCCCATCGCCAGATGAGCTGTATCACAGATATGTAAATGAGATGAATTTCTCTGAAACTGGTGAGAAAGCTCTGCTAGAGCCATATTACTGGGTGCCAGGTTATAAGACACCTCGTTACTACCAGAGAATTGCCATCGACAGAACTGTAAATGCTGTGGCAAGTGGAAGGGACAGGGTACTCTTAGTCTGTGCAACTGGAACTGGTAAAACATTCATGGCGTTTCAGATTATCTATAGACTATGGAAAGCTGGTATTAAAAAGAAAATATTATTCCTTGCTGATAGGAATGTCCTTGTAGACCAGACAATATCTGGTGATTTCAAGCCATTCGGGGGTAAAATGACTAAAGTCGAGAATAAACAGCTTGACAGTTCTTATGAAATCTATCTTGCATTGTACCAGCAGTTAGCTGGTGATGAGGGTGTAGAGCCATTCAAGCAGTTTAAGCCTGAGTTCTTTGACCTGATACTCATTGATGAGTGTCATAGAGGCTCTGCTAAGGAAGAGTCAGCTTGGAGAAAGATATTAGAATATTTCTCTGGTGCAACTCAGATAGGTATGACAGCTACACCAATTGAAACAAAAGAAGCATCATCGCAGACATATTTTGGAGAAGCTATTTATGAGTATTCTCTGAAACAGGGTATTAATGATGGATTCCTTGCTCCATATAAGGTCATTCGTATAGGACTTGATAAAGACCTTGTTGGTTATCGTCCAGAAGCTGGGAAACATGATGATAATGGCTATGAAATCGAGGATAGAGAGTACAATATCAAAGATTTTGATAGGACTCTTGTACTTGATGAGAGAACCAAAGTCATTGCAAAAAAAGTTACAGAATTCTTGAAGAAAACTGACAGGTTCAGCAAGACCATTGTGTTCTGCGTAGATGTGGAGCATGCGGAGCGTATGAGACAGGCTCTCATCAATGAGAACAAAGACTTGTGGACTGAGAACCACAAGTACATTATGCGCATAACTGGAGATAATGCTGAAGGTAAAGCCCAACTGGATAATTTTATCGATGAGGACAGCAAATATCCTGTTATAGCAGTTACAAGCAAACTTATGACCACAGGTGTTGACGCTAAAATGTGCAAGCTCATTGTCTTGGATAATAATATTAATTCCATGACAGAGTTTAAGCAGATAATTGGTCGAGGTACTCGTCTGCTTGAGGATTATGGAAAAACATATTTTACAATTATGGACTTCCGTAACGCATCAAGATTATTTGCTGATAAAGATTTTGATGGTAACCCTGAGGTAGTAATCGACATTACTGGCGATGACCCAGTAGATCCAGTAACAGGCAATGAAGACGATACTGAAAATACAGGAGATGATACTGGCAGTAATTCAGGTACTGGAAATACAGGAAATACTGGTGATTCTGGCGATGATTGGGGTACTGGTGATGGCTCTGAGAAGCCTAAGAAGTATTACATCAAGGATGTAGAAGTCAAAGTCCTGTCGGAGCGTATACAGTATATTGATAAAGATGGAAAACTTATAACTGAAAGTCTTATCGATTACACAAGAAAGAATATTTTAGGACAGTATGCGAGGTTAGATGTATTCCTTAAGAAGTGGAATGAAGCAAAGAAGAAACAGGCTATTGTAGAAGAGCTTCGTGAGGATGGTGTACTGCTGGATGCTGTTCGTGAAGAGACAGGTCAGACTGATATAGACGATTTTGATTTAATCCTGCACCTTGCATATGATAAAGCACCACTTACCCGTATAGAGCGTATCAAAAATGTTCAGAAGAGAGGATATCTCTATAAGTATTCAGAGCTTGCACAAAAGGTTCTGGGAACACTTATGGATAAGTATGCAAGTGAAGGATTGAAAGAGATAGAGGAGACAAAGGTTTTACAGTTACACGAATTCCAGCAGTTTGGAAGTCCTATGAAGATTGTCAAAGCCTTTGGAGGTAAAGCAGCATATGAACAGGCTGTGAAAGAACTGGAAGATGAAATCTTCTCTGCGTAGTATTTTACAAATAATAATTGAAAGTAGGTTTTTTACCAATGGCTATAACTAATTTTGTTAAGAGAATACAAGATGTAATGCGTAACGATGCTGGTGTTAATGGTGATGCCCAGCGTATCGAGCAGATTGTATGGACTCTGTTCTTAAAGATATATGATGCAAAAGAAGAAGAGTGGGAACTTATCAATGATGACTATGTTTCCATCATACCTGACAAATACAAGTGGAGAAACTGGGCAGTCGATAATAAAGATGGTCAGGCTCTGACTGGGGATTCACTTTTGAATTTCGTCAACAATGAGCTGTTCCCAACACTTAAAAATCTTGAAGTGTCAGAGGACACGCCAATGAACCAGATGATGGTGCGTTATGCATTTGAAGATGCCAATAACTATATGAAGGATGGTATCCTGCTCCGACAGGTTATCAATATTATTGATGAAATAGACTTTACAGAGTATGAGGAAAGACATGCATTTGGCTCTATCTATGAGTCATTCTTAAAAGACCTGCAGAGTGCTGGTAATTCTGGCGAATACTACACACCGAGAGCTGTAACTGACTTCATGGTAAAAGTCACAAAGCCAAAGTTAGGTGACAGGGTAGCTGACTTCGCTTGCGGTACTGGTGGATTCTTGGTATCTGCTCTTAACGAATTATACGATGAGAGCTTAACATCTAATGAGAATAAGGAAATATATAATAATACTGTTTACGGTGTGGAGAAAAAGGCTTTACCTCATATTTTGTGTGTAACAAATATGCTGTTGCACGATATTGATAATCCAGAGATTATTCATGGAAATACTCTTGAGACTGATTACAAAGAGTACAGAAAGATGGAAAAGTTTGATTTAGTCCTTATGAACCCTCCATATGGTGGCAACGAAAAGGATTCTGTAAAAGCAAACTTCCCTACGGAACTACGCAGCTCTGAGACTGCTGACCTTTTCATGGATATTATTATGTTCCGCTTGAAGAAAGATGGTAGATGTGGAATTATTCTGCCTGATGGATTTCTGTTTGGTACTGATAATGCAAAAGTCAATATCAAAAAGAAACTGCTTGAGGAGTTTAATCTTCATACAGTAATCAGAATGCCACATAGTGTATTTGCTCCGTATACTTCCATAACAACAAACATTTTGTTCTTTGATAATACACATCCAACAGAGGAGACATGGTTCTATCGTTTGGACATGCCAGAGGGGTATAAGAATTTTTCAAAGACAAAGCCTATGAAACTTGAGCATTTTGCTCCGGCTTTAGAGTGGTGGGATAATCGTGAGGAGATTGAAGTAGACGGATTCCCTAAGGCTAAGAAATATACAGTAGATGAAATCGCAGCCAATGGATATAATATTGACCTCTGTGGTTTCCCACACGAAGAAGAGGAAATCCTTGCCCCGATGGATTTGATTAATCAGTATCAGGAAAAGAGAGCATCCCTTAATGCTGAGATTGACCATGTATTAGAGAAGATTACTTCTATGTTGGGAGGTAACTAATTTGAATGCACAGGATTTAAAGAACAGTATCCTACAGCTTGCTGTTCAAGGCAAGCTCGTCGAGCAAAGAGCCGAAGAAGGCACTGCGAGAGAGTTGCTTGAACAGATAAAGCTGGAAAAGGATCAGCTCATAAAAGATAAAAAGATAAAGAAGTCAAAGCCATTGCCAGAGATTACTGAGGATGAGATACCATTTGAAATTCCTGAGTCTTGGGAGTGGGTGAGGGTAGGTGAGATTGGTTCATTAACAAGAGGTTCAGGAATAAAAAGAACAGAAGTAATAGAGGATGGATACCCATGTATCAGGTATGGAGAACTTTATACTACATACAGGACAAAGTTTGAGAAAACAGTTTCGTTTGTTACTAAGGAACTTTTTGATAAGTGTCATAAGATTCATACTGGCGATGTAGCTATGACTTTAACAGGAGAAAACAAAACAGATATTGCTATGGCAGTAACATATGAGGGAAAAGATACTATAGCTATGGGTGGAGATATGACTTGTTGGTCACATCATATGATGAACCCATTATATTTAGTGTATTTCATTAATTCGCCTTATGCTATTAGTTGTAAAAGGAACTTAGCCACAGGAGATATTATTATTCATATTTCTAATGATAAACTTGCAACAATTTTAATGCCAGTACCACCACTTGAAGAGCAGCACCGCATCGTTGCCAAGATTGAGGAAATTCTTCCATATATTGAGCAGTATGACAAGGCTTATACAAAACTGGAAACATTTAATAAAAAATTCCCAGAGGATATGAAGAAAAGTATCTTACAACTTGCCATGCAGGGTAAGCTGGTGGAACAGCGACCAGAAGAAGGTACTGCTGACGAGCAGTGTGAGCAAATTGTTGCTGAGAAAGCTCAGCTTATCAAAGATGGTAAGATTAAGAAAGAAAAGCCATTGCCTGAGATTACTGAAGATGAAATTCCTTTTGAAATTCCTGCTAGTTGGAAATGGGTGAGATTATCAGCAATTTGTGAAAAGATAGGTTCTGGTAGTACACCTACTGGGGGAAAAAATGTATATCAAGATGATGGTATCTTGTTTTTGCGTTCACAGAATGTGTATAACGATGGACTTAGATTTGATGGGATTGCATTTATTTCAGAAGAACTGAATAGACCTAATAGTGTTGTTGTTGCAAAAGACATTTTACTTAATATAACAGGTGGCTCTATTGGTCGATGTGCATTAGTACCTGATGATTTTGACAAAGCAAACATTAATCAGCATGTTATGATTATCAGGCTTGTTAATTTGGATTTGAGATTTTGGGTACATTTTGTAATAATATCAGCATATATTCAGCAAAAGATAATGGATGTACAAGTGGGGGTATCAAGAGAGGGATTAAGTGCAGAGAAACTCAAAAATTTTATTATTCCACTCCCACCACTTGCCGAGCAGAAACGTATCGTTGCCAAGATAGAGGAACTGTTACCATATTGTGATCAACTTATTAAGTGTTAGATGCTAAAAAAGAAGAAAATATAGGAGGCAGTTTATGACAGATATGCCTAAATATGTTTTGAAAAATAAGCGATTAAGCAAAACAAAGACAGTATTCATTTTTAGAAGAAATTATCTCAATATTAATGATTTTGTAAAGAAGGATGACTGCTGGGTGTTTGAGGAAAAGTTTAATCACTTTGGAAATAAATGCTATTTTCGTATGCTTATTCATGGCAGAGATATTTTTTCAATGTATGAAGTGAACACTAAATCAACTAAGGTAAAAGGCAATAAAAATTGTTTTGGAGTGTTTATTCGAGATACAAAGAAAGGATCGGAGTTTCAAATTAATCGTGTGTGGGGAAATGTAGAGTTTTTATTATGCTGTACAGGAAAAAGACTTGCTTATGATAATGGGAAAGGAATAAGGAGAACTAGAGAAGAAAAATTGTCACAAAAACACAAGTCACAGTCCTATGGAAGTAGAGTTGCAGTAACTGAGCCAAATTATATTTCTTGGGGTGCAGCACATCCTTTCCAAGGAGGCGGAGTGTCACCTAGATAGTTAAAAATAAATAATGATAGACTGTGTATAAAAAGTACAAATGAATTAATATATTTGTGAATGAAAGAAGGTATGCTGTATGGGAATATTTGATATATTTAGGGAAAAAGAAAGCAATATTAAAAATGAAGTACATACACAAGAACAGGAAAATGATGGGAAAAATGAAAGAGAATTTGACTTGAATATAGAAAAAATACTTGAAAACTGGGAGAACTATCATGCGATAAGAGAAATTATTGCTAATGCATTAGATGAGCAGATAATAACCCAAACTAAGGACATAGAAATAAAACAATCAAATGATGGTTGGTGGCATATAATTGATTATGGTCGAGGCTTGAATTATCATCATTTAACTCAGAATGAGAATGAAGAAAAATTGAGAAATGATAAATTAATTGGAAGATTTGGGGTTGGACTAAAAGATGCATTGGCGACATTATATCGCCATAATGTAAAGGTAAAAATAAAATCAAAATATGGTACTATTACATTGAAGACTGCATCAAAAGTTGGATTTGAAGATATAATAACATTACATGCAGAAATTACTCCAACAAATGATACATACATGGTAGGCACAGATTTCTGTCTATATGGATGCACAAAAGAGGATATTGAAAAAGCTAAATCGTTATTCTTGAAATTTACGGAAGATATATCATTGGAAAAAACAAAATATGGAGAGGTTTTGGATAATAGTGGGATTAATAGCAGTATCTATATAAATGGAGTAAAGGTTGCAGAAGAAACTAATTTTTTGTTTTCATATAATATAACTTCGTTAAATGCACAAATAAAGAAAGCACTTAATCGAGAGAGAACAAATGTTGGAAGAACTGCATATACAGGTAGAATTAAAGATATTTTAAAAGAGTGCTGTTCAGATATTGTTATAGAAAAATTAGTAGATGATTTACAAGAATTTGGTTCTGGTAATAGACATGATGAATTGTCTTGGAGTGATGTAGCTATGTACGCTTCAATGAAAATGAGTGAGTTAAAAAAAGATACAACATTTGTAACTGCGGATGATTTGAAATATACTCCATCTTTAATTGATGATATGAGAAGAAGTGGATATAATCCAGTGGTTGTACCAGATAATTTAATTAATAAAATGGAAGATTACAATACTGGAGCGGATGAGGGAAAAACACTAACTACAGCAAAGCAATATGTTAAGGAAGAACAGAGCAGATTTGTTCCTAATGTTATTAATGTAAGTGAATTAACAGTAGATGAACGTAATGTTTACGATAAGACAGACAGAATATTAGAATTCATTGGAGGAAAACCATCAATTGTTAAAGAAATTCAAATAGTAGATAAAATCTATGAATCAGAAATTTTTAGCGAGACAGTAGGACTTTGGGTTCTAGACGAAGGAAGAGTTTTGATAAAAAGAAAACAATTGAAGGAATTAAGCAAATATGCAGGAACATTATTACATGAGTGTGGACATGCAATAAGTGGTGCAGGAGATGTATCAAGGGATTTTGAAGCAGAATTGACAGATATCATTGGTGTTTTAGCAAGTAAAATATTATCAATGTAAATGATGTAAAAAAGGGTGGTTACCATTGCGGTAGCTGCCTTTTTCCATGTGTTCCAATATGTCTAATCATAAGTGTTTGAAGCAATTCTTTTCTGAACAGAGCCATTCTAATCGTGAGCCGATATATTCTTGTATAAAATCATCTAAGCTATGTTGTTCACAACTATTCTGAAAATGTCTTAATCAGAACTGCCATGATTTTATATGTACTGATTATGTGTTAAGTGATTCTATCATGAAATAATACATTCTGATTTTATAATGAGCTGGTCTATGTTGTGTTCTGTCGGACTGGTGTCGTTTCATATTAGTAAAGTCTGTTTTGAGCTAGTCTGTTGTATTGATGTGCTTGCTCGACACTTGTGTAAGTGAAGATTTTATGTGAGATATTTCAGCAATATCAAATGTTATTTGCTCTCATGATACAGTTGTAGGAGTTAGTATCATCTCAAAAACATAATATTATATTTTGCTGAGCAAGTGTGTCTTGGCTCTGGTATCTTTGTATCTAAATATTTTTTGTGATTTTCCAGTCAAATATATCATGTATTTCCAGTTATGCAGTTGAAATTAATATTGGCATTTCCCAACAGCTTATGGGTAGTCATAGATGCATCGGGAAACTAAGGCTGACTTCCCGATGCTCAATCTTATTGTATCTTTGATGTAAAAGCAGATGCCTGTGAAGCAAATGTCTGAAAAGGCTTTGTTTTATGGCATTTTAACAAGGAAAATCTGCTACCACAGAATTTGACAAATTTCCGTGAGTGATGCAGTAGGATGGAGGCTTTATTATGAACACAGGAAACATTTTTGAGGCATTTTTCTTGGCAAAAGAGAAGATTGCAAAGGAGCCTGATATTTTTTCAGATCCTGAGTACATGAAGATACTTCAGTCTGTCAAAAAATATTTTGACAGTTTCGTCTGGGTGTCGAACCCTATGGACAGACTGATATATCTGTATGCTGGTAAAGGTTATAACAACAATGCAGTAGCTGATTTTATTGGGGTGAATGTGAATACTTACCGCAGCAGAGTATCACGAGTATCTACAAAGTTGTCAGGTCTGCTCTTTGATGGTCAGAGGCTGATTGATGCTTGTGTATATGCACCAGTTGAGGAGATAGCAAAGACAAGAGCTTATATTGACAAGCTTAATAATAGGTTGGTTATTGGCAAGGAATTGTCAAATTATATGCTTGAAAAGATTCACAATATTACTGTGGATTCTGTTCAAGTACAGCCAATCACAGAGGAGGAGAAGTTTCAGGCTCTTATGCTTGTAGCCCACTTTAGTGAGCCTGCTATTGAGAGCAAGTTATCAGAGGTAAAGCCTGAAGCTCTTGCTTTTATTATGGATGAACTTTTCAGTTCTGACAGTTCTGAGTGGAGCCTCTATTATAAGAAAATGCAGGACAAAGTATCCCATCTTGCGGTTCCCCCAAAAAAGGTGATTGATTATTGTAAAAGTGAATAATAATGTATTGTTGAACTGGCTCTTTGTAGCCAGTCCTTTTTCTCTTTATAATAGGAAGTAACGCACCTCTTTGTATCTGTATATATCTTGGTACTTGTCCTTTTTCTCTATGATTCCCTTGCTATAAAGCACAACCACCAAATACTGTCGGCACTTTTTGTGAAATAGTGATTATTCCAAGCTCCTGTGAACAGAGTTATAGTAGGACACCACAGGAAGTCGTATATTCACAAAATAAATGGTGTAACTTTGTATTTGGCTCGACATTCGCATTATATAGTCTTATGGCGGATAGTCTGGCTGGTCTTGGAACAAGGGCACACAGCTCAATCTGTGCGGTCGGTTTCAAGGTCTTAAAATATGTATTAATCGACCTTTGTGATAAATGCGGTGTTTGTGTGATGCTGTCAGTATCATGGGTAGTTAATACGCATTCCTATGCGTGTTTATACGACTTCTGCAAATCACATAAAGAAAGGAGTTGCTTGTTTATGAATAAGAGATGCGTTGCTCTTACAGATGAGCAGTATCGTGAGAGTATCAGCTTATTGCGTTCAGGATTTATTCTTGATGAGAAACTTATCAAACCTAATGAGAGGATTGCAGCAGTTGAGGTTCTCCAAGCTACCTTAGGATTACGACTTGGAGATACATTAAAACTTAAAATGTGTTCCTTTATCAAAGATGGCAATCGTTACAGATTAGATATTAAAGAACAGAAGACTGGAAAGATGCGTACATTTACTGTTCCTATTGAGGTATATAGCTTTATTCAGGACTATGCCATTTCCAAAGGTATCAGTTCTGATGCGAAGCTCTTTGATATATCTGAAAGACAGGTAGAGCGTCATTTAAATAAGGTTTTTTCAAGGATGGGACTGCCTTTAAGACAATATGGAACGCATAGTGCAAGAAAGCTATTTGCTACTAAGGTTTATGTGGAAAATGATTACAACATAGAGCTGGTGAGAGTATTACTCCAGCATTCCAGTGTTGTTACGACACAGAGATATATTGGTATCCAGCAGAAACAGGTTGAGGACGCCCTTGCTGGTACAGTTGTGAATTTAGTTTAGGAGGTACAGCAATGACAGTAGAAGAAGCTATCAGAAAATATGTAGATGAAAATGAGGGCTACGAAATTTATGAAAACTATTCAGGTCGAGGAATGTTTGGTCGTAAGTGCTTGGGTGTAGTTGTAAAGCAAGGTTGTTCTTTTATGGATTTTCTAATGAAGCTCACAAAGTATATGGATGATAATAATGTTGATGATGTAGATTTTAAGCTGGAGGGAACTACATACGATAATCTTGGACTGGATACTGTAGTTTACTTTCCAAATATAGGGGGTGATTGTGTATGACTAAGTTAGCAAAATGGCACGTTGAAGAAATTATGGAATCTTTTGTGTTAGGAGGCTTTATAGCAAGTGATAGCGAAAGGTTCTTAGCTGGTACATTTGTTATTACATCTATGATTGATACTGTTGAGGTTGATGAAGCAAACAAGGCTTTCATTTTCCATACAATGTCTGGCAGTGAATACCTTTGTTTATTCGAGGATATTAGAATTACTCAAAGGTTTGCTGAATTTTCCAAAGACAATTTGGAGCGTTTAAAGGTTGTTTCACATTTTGTAGACGAAGCAATAAAATTAGCCCATGAAAAAGAGAGTTCTTTTGTTACCAAATTAGAGAGTGAACTTTTAAGTGGTGACTTATACCTTGAACTAGGTGCTGGAGGCATTATTAGTGTTCATTTTAAATATTTGGATGGTGTTCATCGAGTAAGTAGCAGAATACATTCAGGAATGTTTGTTGATTCATATTTATATTGCATATCAGGTGTGGTTGATTTTAGACATTATGCATTTTGCGGAGGTATTGTAAGCACCTACCACATGAGCGATTCAATCAAGAGATTGGTTGTAAATAATATAGGGAGCAGACCAGTGACCATAGATAAAAAGGTGTATGAGTCTGGCACAACTATTACTTGCGTAACTGAAGAAAATCATCCAGAAGGCTTGGTAAGCCCTGATGCATTCAATGGAAAGAGTTGGATGACTGATTTTGTAAAGGAAGGTAATTCTGATGTTTAATGTTATTCTATACCATTCAGGTCAGTATGGTGTATATAACGATAATACATACAAGGTATGTGAAGATGTATATTCCATATTTGAAATGCTGACTGCAAAATATGAATATCCTTTTCGTGACGAGGCATCTATAACTTTTCTTAAGAATAGAAGTTGTAGTTTCATAAAAGGTGACAGATATGCGATTCGCGAGAAAAATGATAGGGTTTTTCCTATCACATATATTAATAGGTGTGAGAAGGAAGGGCTTGTTTTGATTAGCAACTCTCAACGAGGAATATATACGCATACGAAGCATCTTGACACTTTGGTTATAGATGCTTTAAAGAAATTAGACATTGATATCTTGCTCGCAGTATGTATCGATGAGGATAATGTCGATGGTATTTTGTTTGCACTTGGGAATTTTAAGCCAGTTAACTTTGACTATGGCAAAGACTTATTTGCGTTTTGTCGTAAATTTGAATATGACTGGAAACGTGACCTGCCAGATATAGCTCGACTAATAGATATGAAATATTCAGAGAGTTGTGAAGTTGTTTTGACATACAGAGAGTGGTTTGAGGCTGGTGTAATTTGTGATAAGAAAATATTTGCAAAAACACTTTTAAAAGAAAAACTCAACAGTAGAAGATTGGCTATTATGCTGGTTGATTTTATGCAGGATGACTCAGTAAGATTGTCAAAAATCAATTCAACAAAGAACCCAGATACTAGAATTCTCTTTGATGACCTGCCATCAGTTGTTGATGGTATAAAGAGGACATTTTATCTAATTATTGATATCGATGAAACCATTCGCTGTGAAAGAGATATTGTTGATTATTGTATCTATGGCGGTTGGATAAATAAAGAGTATGTCGAGGTGTATGGTAAGAAAGAAGCTTTACCTATATTTGAGGACTTGATTCCAGATATTTTGCGAAGGGAGATGATTTTATGTGGTTAAGCTATCATATTCCTTGTTTCTATCGTAACAGGAATAGTATATGTGCCTGTTTCAACAAAGATTTCAAAGCAGAGCTATTAAAAGGCTTAGAAAAAGAGGGAGTTACCTATATCAAGCTGGAAACAGTCAAAGTAAAAATGGGTGATGATTTTGTGGATGAGGAGATTTTAAGTTTTTATACAGATGATAAAAATACACATGAAAAACTACAGGCTTTCCTCGATATTTTTGATAATGCAGTTAATAAATATGAGTCAGATTTAAAACAGGACTGTTATTTCTTTGAGTTTGATGGGTGTATGTTATATGTGAATTGCTCAGGGGGAACTATAAGAAAACGTGGTCGTATATCACCAGTAATTAGAAAACTTGAAGAAGTATGGAGAGAGCATCCAGATCTGCGTTTAGGACAGCTTTTGATTGATTGTGCAGGTGACAAGGATTTATTTAACTTGGAGGATGATGAGCTGATGGAGGCACTGGAAAGGTTTGGTGATGAAGATGACATTGGACAAATTTTATAATATTTTTGAGAGATATTAAATGAACAGCTAAAGTTATTATGCCATTATCGAAGGAGGCGATTGAAAATGATTAGTGTAAAAAATATCAAGTTAGTAGATGGAATTATAACTTGCGATATAAAAGGCGAAGAATCTAATTTTTCTATGGAGGTTTCAGTAGAAAATTGGGACAAGTTGGAAATCTCTATAGGTGGCGATGTGTATGATGCATGTCATGTGAGAAACAGATTATACCATTTATATAATGAAAATAATGGCAAACTTCCTAAAAGTTTTACATTAAACTTTGGCTAGGAGTTAAGACGCTGTTCTTATTATTTGTGTAACTCAATATAACTTTTTATTGCTTTGAAAAATATTTAAGCTACGAGTTAATGAACCTTGTTGTCTAACTTGTTGATATACATTGTATGTTAAATTTGAAAGTAATATGCTATGCTCTTGGTTTCTAGAATGAACAGGGGTAGTTTTTTGGAAAATATCACAATCGTTTTACGACAAGAAGAGGTGTTTATATGAGAGAAATAGAAAGAATATCTCCCATGCTGGAAGCTATAGAAAAGGCTTGGGCACTCTTTCCAGACTTGCAACTAGGGCAACTTTTGACTATTTGTGCAAAGGATAGGGACTTATTTTATATAGAAGATACTGATTTATTAAGAGAATTTCAGAGTTACATCGAAAATTTTGGTAGTAGTCAATAAAGTTATAGGTAGTTGGTGTTAAAAAATGGGAGATAGATTTAAGAAAATGATGTTTTTTTGGATATAGGTATATGAACATGCAATTTATGGCTAGTGAAATGGAGTTGTCACTAGCCATTTCTGTTTATATAGAATGGAGTTGTGTTTGTGTTAATGGAATCCGTTAATATTTGTGAAATCGATTAATATTGTTGGAGTTTTTATTCATCTTGAATCGAACCTTCATCTCAGGAATTTTTATTGTTCTCGTTTTTCGGGGATAGTATATATTCTGGAGGTTTCTTTAGTGGGTAAAAAAAATATTAGTGTTGTATGCCATGAGGAGGAATTAACTGTGAACCAAATTGAAAAATTGTTCAATGAGTTTTCTTTAAGATTTTCAAACATTTGGTTAGAAAATCAAATGCTGGAAAAGGATGATTATAATTATGTAGTAACAAAAGCAAGGAAGGAGAATTAATATGAAACTTAAATTTGTAGTGGCAATCTATGCCAGAAAGAGTGTTATTCTTAAGAAAGGTGATACTTTAAATACTCAAGAAGATAAGTGTAGAAAGTTAGCAGAATACTACTATGGAGATGAGTATGAGCTTTCTACTAAATGTTATACAGATGAAAAGTCTGGAAAAGATATGGATAGAGAACAGATGCAGAAAATGATAGCATCTATTAAAGATAGAAAAATACAAGCAGTATTCGTGTATAAGTTGGATAGACTGGGGCGAAATGCAACAGATTTATTAAACTTTATTGAATTGTTAAAAGAATATAAGGTCAAGCTTCATTGTGTAGAGGATAAGGTTGACTATGATCCTGCTGATGAGAATGATATTATGACAAGGTTTTTGATAATGTTTTTATCATTGATGGCAGAGATGGAACGTAATAATATACGTCAAAGAATTATTGCCACAAAGGACTCTTTATCAAGAAGAGGATTTTGGTTGGGAGGAACAGCACCATATGGTTTTGAGTCTGTAAAAGTACCAAATAATGGTATTATATCTGGGGTTGATGCAAAATATTTGTATATTTTATCTCCTATTCAAAAAGAAATGGAAATGATTGAATATATTTTTAAAACTTATCAAGATGAAAAGCTAAGCTATGGAGCATTAGCAGATAAGTGCAATGATTTAGGATACAAGCCTAGATGGGCAAAGATGTTTGACCAGCATACAATTCAAGATATGCTAATGAATATGGCATATGTTAAAGCCACAAAAGAGGTGTATGACTGGTTGATTTCAAGAGGATTTTCTAAGGATAATATTCCTGAGAGGGAGTTATTTGATGGAAAACATGCATTGCTTACATATGGAAAGACAACGGGTGACTCCAAGAGAGAAGATGCACCCATAGATGAATGGATTGTAGCAATTGCACCGCATGAGGGGATTATAGAAGGAAAAGATTGGTTAAAGGTACAGAAGAAAATTTTAAAAAATAGTGGAAAGAAGAATAAGAAGAACACAAAGCATAATAATGTCCTCATTACTAGTGATATGTTTGTGTGTGGATGTTGTGGGGGTACTATATCATCTTACAATAGAAAATCGAGAAAAGATAAAGAGGTACATTATCCTCATTATAGATGTGAGAATAAAAGAAAGCGTAAAGGTCATCTATGTAATGTTGAAAATATATCTGCTACTGAAGTAGATGAAAAAATAATTGATGCTCTTTTTGATAGGAAAGAAAAAATATTAGGATCTATTAATTACGTTAAGGAACATCTATTGTCTGCGAAGGGAAAAAACACTCGTACTAATATTATCCCAAAACTTGAGAAAGAGATAAAAGAACAGCAGAAAAAGATTGATAACCTAGTAGAAAATATGGCTACTGGTCTGCTTAGTAAAGAAGTTATCGAAAGAATAAATACAAGCATTAGAGAGTGTAATGATAGGATAGAAGAATTAAAAGAAAGTATTGCGAAGGAAAATAAAAAACTTGCTAATATAGAGGAACAGCATAAAAATCTCGATTTGATAGTTGAGAGACTCCTTAATTTAAGTAAAGAAGACTTTAAAAACCTTTCTATGGATAAAAAGAGAGAACTTATATCTATATTGATTAAGAAAGTTGTTTGGGATGGGGAACAGGTACATGTTTATTTCAATGTTCCAGATGAAGTCTGTGGTGATGACGCCACAGACTTTTTATTTAATGAGACTGCGTTGACTTGTGTGGATATGGTAAAACCACATTTCTAAATGCACTTTCTGCATTTATTCCGGAAACAGAGCGTGTGATTACCATTGAAGATTCTGCGGAGCTTCAGTTGCAGGGAATTCCTAATTTAGTGAGACTAGAAACCAGAAATGCAGGAGCAGATGGGAGTCTTGAAATTAACATTCGTGACTTGATACGAACAGCCCTTAGAATGCGCCCTACACGGATTATTGTGGGAGAGATTCGCGGGGCAGAATGTTTGGATATGCTTCAAGCCATGAACACAGGGCATGACGGTTCTTTAAGTACCGGACATGCCAATAGTTGTAAGGATATGTTGCACCGTATGGAAACCATGGTTTTGATGGGAATGGAATTGCCTTTAGCAGCAATTCAGGCGCAGATTGCCTCCGGCATCGACATTATGGTACATCTTGAAAGACTGAGAGATAAAAGTCGCAGAGTATTGTCAATTGCAGAATTAAATGGAGTGAAAGAAGGAGAGATTCAGCTAAATACATTGTATGAATTTATAGAAAGTGGCATACAAGAAGGAAAAATTATAGGTCACTGGAAAAAAAGAGGAGAACTGTTGCATCGAGAAAAGCTACTTGCAGCAGGATTGGAGAATATAAGTGCAAACGGAAAATAAGTATTATTTTACCAAGGGAGAAAGGCTGGTGTGTATGTTGGTAGCAGTAGGATTGTCAGCGGTGATTGCATGGTTGTTTTACCGAAGTGTCTGGGCGATGATATTGCTACCCATTTGCAATTGGTTTGTAAAAAGGCAATTAGGTAATCATTGGAGGGAGAAACAAAAGCAGGAAAACTTATTACAGTTTCAAGGAATGCTTCAGATTATTTCAGGGTTACTAAAAGCCGGATATTCCATGGAAAATGCATTTTTAGAAGGAGAGCAGGACTTTCTTCGATTGTATGGAACGAAATGTATTATGTCGCAAGAATTTCGTGCAATCAATCATCAACTTAAAATGAACATCCCGATAGAGCATCTGTTAGAGGAATTGGCAGAGCGAACCGAAATAGAAGAAATACACAGTTTTTCACAGGTATTTGCTTTCGCAAAACGGCAAGGTGGAGATATGGGAAAAGTATTTTGGGATAGTACCGAGAGAATTGCAGAGGGCATAGAAGTGAAGCGGGAAATTAATACGGTTATTGCGGCAAAGCGGTTGGAGCAAAATATCATGTCGCTGGTGCCTTGTGGAATACTGCTTTATATGGGAATGGGTATGCCGGAATTCTTAAGTCCGTTATATGGAAATCTTACCGGAGTTGCGGTTATGAGTGGATGCTTAGGATTATATGCAGGAGCATATCTGTTAGGACAAAAAATTATTCGGTTATAGGGAGGCAATAAGGTGGTATCAAGGGAAAGTAAGAAAAAGGCAATAAAAGTAATCATTGCAACAGGTGTGCTGGCTGCCATATTAGCTGTCCTTGATGGAAGAGAAAGTCATACAGATACACTGGAAAGAAAAGAGGCGGGAAAGGGTAGCCAGAAACAGGAATATACTCTGGACGCTGGAAAAACAATAGAGAGTTATGCGTGGACAGTTACGGCGGAGGAATATCAATTTACACAAAAGGAAAAGAAAGAAGTACTAAAAAAGGCAAAAGCGGAATTAGAAAAGAGAATACTTGGCGACAATAAAAGCCTGGAAGATATTAGTACAGATTTGCATTTACCGGAAAAGCTACAAAAGGGAGCGGTTCGGGCAGAATATGGACTTTCAGATTATCACATTTTTTACCTGGATGGAACCATGCGGGAATTGCCCCCAAAGGCAGCTATGGTTACAGTCAGTGCTGAATTAGAATGTCAAGGTGAAAGGGAAATTTATGAATTTGCCATACAAGTAGTTCCTCCGAAAAAGAGTAAAACGGAACAACTCATAGGGGACATACAAAAGACCTTGGAAGAGGAAAATAAAAGAACTGGAACAAATCAGTTGGAATTGCCTCAAGAAGTAAACGGCATAAAACTTTCGTGGAAGAAAAAGAAAGAAAATCGCGCTTTTTTTGTGGCTGGATTAGGAATGATTGCAGCAGGATGCATAGTGGCATCAGAAAAGGAAAAAGCAAAAAAAGAGCAAAAGGAAAGAGAACAACAACTATTGTGGGATTATCCGGATATTCTCGGAAAACTAATTTTGCTTACAGGAGCAGGCATGAATGTTGCCTTGGCATGGAAGCAGATAGCAGATACCTATCAAAGGCGTAGAGATGAGCAACGTATATCGGAAAGACCAGCCTATGAAGAAATGGTAATTGCGGTTTATGAAATGCAGGAAGGCGTGGGAGAAGTTCAGGCATATCAGCATTTCGGAGAACGATGCGCCTTACCGGAATATCGAAAATTATCATGGATACTGGTGCAAAATGTCCGTAAAGGAAGTGCACAGATACAAAGACTGTTAGAGGAAGAAAAGTCAGAGGCATATGAAAAACAGAAAGCAAGGATAAAAACGGCGGGAGAAGAAGCCGGAACAAAGTTATTATTTCCTATGCTTTTAATGTTGTTAGTAGTTTTAATTATCATTATGGTACCAGCCATGATGTCAATGGAAATATAAGAAAAGAATGAGAAAGGAGCAAAAATATGAAAGAATGGAAAAATTTTTTGACAGAGGAAGAAGGAATCGGGGTGGTAGAAGTAATTCTGATTCTGGTCGTACTTATTGGATTAGTGATTATTTTTAAGAAGGAGATAACAGCACTGATAAATGATATTTTTGCAAAAATTACAGAGCGTGCAGGACAACTCTAAAAAGGAAAAGGGGAGTGTAACGGTATTCTTAGCACTTGTATTAGTGCTGATTTTATCATTTCTACTTAGTATGTTGGAGTTGGCGCGGGTAAACGGTTTGCAAACCATGGCAAATAGAAAATTGCAATTGGAAATGGAATCGGTATTTGGCGGTTATAACAAAGAGCTTTGGGAGCATTATGGATTATTGTTTTTGGATATAAGTAATGGAAATGGAGAAGCAGACCTTCGGCTTTTGGAAAGCCGAATCATGGAAGAGGCATATCAGGAAAACAGACAATCGAATGTATATCGGTTGGCACTAAAAGATGTGGAAATAGCATCCTTTATAATGGCAACAGATCAAAACGGCGTGGAGTTCAAACGACAGGCATGTAGAATAGCAAAGCAACAGTTGGCAAAAGAGGGAATCGATGCACTGAAAGAGCAGGTGGATGTGTGGAAAAACGTAGAAAATGAAACTGGTGATTTAGAGCAAACATGGAAAGAAGCATTAGAAGCACAAGAAAATGCAGACAATGCAGAAAATACAGAAGAATCAGAAGACACAGGAAACGAAAGTGAGACAGGAAATCGACAAGAAATACCTAAAGAATCAGAAATGCTACAAGAATCAGAAGAGGTACTACCGGAAAATCCCATTCATTATATAACAGAACTAAAGAGTTCTCCACTGTTGGCAATCGTGTTAGAGGAAACGTCACAGTTATCAGGAAAAGGGATGGATATGGTTGACAGTCTGGATAATCGCACATTATTTTGTGGAAATATGACAGCAGACACAAAGGACAGTGTGGATAAGTTATGGCTGGTGCAGTATTTAAATCACTGTTTTTCCTGTAAAACAAAAGGCAGTGAACAGGGACATGTCTTAGATTATGAGTTGGAATATTGCATTGCAGGAAAAGACACAGATAAGGAGAACTTAGAAGAAGTGGTAAAAAGACTATTGTTTTTACGCCAAAGTGCCAATTTCGTTGCGATTATGAAGGATAGTCAGAAAAAAGAACTGGCATTAAAGATTGCCACCGGAGCAGTAGGATTTACAGGAAGTGCATCCCTTATTCGAACAGCACAAATGGGAGTTTTAATAGCGTGGTGTTATGGGGAGAGTATTTTAGATGTACGATGCCTTTTACGAGGAGAAAAAGTTCCGCTTATAAAAGACAGCACCCAATGGAAATGCAATTTATTTCAATTGTCAGAAAGCATTTCAGGAGAGAATCAGGAAAAACAGGAAGTGGGCATGAGCTATCAGGAATATTTGCAGATATTGTTGTACATGACAGAAGAAAATCAGTTAACCATGCGTGCATTAAATGTGATAGAGAAAAATATAAGACTGTTTTCCGGAAATGACAGGTTATGTATGGATGCCATGATATCTGGGATAAAGGTAAATGCAGTTTATAGTGGGAAACCATTATTTTTCAGTGTGATTCCAGTTGGAAAGAAGATAAAGGGAGATTACTATTTTTATGCATCTGAAACATTTATGTATGAAGAATAAACGGTAAAGGAGGGGGAGAAAAGAGTGCCTCAAATATATAGAAAGGAAAAACAAAAAAGCTCTCTCAAACACAACGGATTAAAAGTTGGGGCACTGTTTTCTCCCCTTGCAAAAGGAAGTCTGACAGTAGAAACAGCTCTGGTGTTGCCCTGGTTTTTATTTGCAATGGTGACAGTGCTGTTCCTATTTCGGGGATTGCAGATTCAGTATATAGTGGGGGAGGCACTGGATGGGGCAGTGGCAGAAACTGCATTAGAAAAAGAAATAACGCCAGAAGAGGCAGAAAATCAAATTAAATATTTATTTTATAAAAAAATAGAAGAGAGTCAGTGTTCCACAGCTATGATAAATTTAGGAATGGCAGGATTTTCATGGAGTGATTCCTTAGTGGATGAACGCTATCTGGATATGAAAGTTGACTATCAAATAAAATTACCCGGCTGGCTATTGCAGGATAGCATGTGGAAAGTTTCAAAATCCAGTAGATGTCGTCGGTGGAAGGGGATTCCAGGAAATGGTGAAAACGGGAACAGTGCAGAATGGGTGTATATAACACCGGATGGAAGTGTTTATCATAAAAGTAGAGAATGTACCCATTTAAAATTATCCATCCATGCAGTATCAATGGAAGAGGCAGAAAAATATCGGGCATGTGAACATTGTATGAAGAAAACAAAAAAGACAGCTATGGTCTATATCACAGAAGAAGGGGAATGTTATCATATAAAATTAAATTGTAGTGGACTGAAACGTACGATATATATGATGCGTTTTGACCAGGTAAAAGGGCGTAGCCCTTGCTCAAGATGTGGAGGAAAGTGAAATGCAAAGTGTAGTATTATTAATATTGTTGAGTATATGTGCAGTAGAGGATTTAAAACAGAAAGAGGTAACGGTAACATATATATTGTTATTTGGAATCATAGGGGTATTCTTACATTTATTTTACCCCGGATGTTCTGTATACAGTATGCTTTGGGGACTGTTACTGGGAATTGCAGTTATGGCAATGAGTGTTTTGACCCACGGAGAGATTGGATTGGGAGACGGAATTTTGCTAACAGTAACAGGCGTATATTTAGGGGGCTATCAAAATCTGGAATTATTTTTAATTGGAATATGTCTTGCCGGAGTCTGGTCATTGGGAGTAATCCTATTAAAAAAGAAAAAACGTAAGGATAAAATTGCGTTTATGCCGTTTTTATTAATGGCATATGCATTTATGCTGGTAGTTTAACATGAGAGTGCAAGGAAGTTATACTGTAGAAGCAGCGTTGGTTGTTCCTATTGTACTAGGGTGTATCTTATTGATTCTAAGTCAAACAATCGACCTATATATAGAAGTAACAGAAACAACCCAGTATGACCGATGGTGGGAGGAGTTTCAACCGGCAGATTCTTTTCGGAAAATAGAATTTTTAAGAACGTTTGAAAATAATAGTGGGGAGGAGTAGCAATGAATATAACCTATCAGAGAAATTTGCATAAAAGTTATATGTGCATTGAAACAACAAAGGATATTGTACAATCCCACGAATTGATACTTTTGCAAAAGTATAAGGTACCGCAATTATTAGATATGCAGATAGTAATTCAAGACGGAAAAACGCAATATTGGTTTGAGGTTACAGGAAAACAGCAATTGGCAGATTATCTGGGGGGAAAACCCATAGGCATGGAAATGCTAAGAACAATTTTGTTTTCTTTAGAGCAAGTGTGCGAAAAAATGCCGGAATTTTTGCTGAAGGAAGATCGGCTTTCATTACAAAAAGAATTGATTTATGTAGATTTAGCGGATAAAACAGTACATTTTACTTATTTGCCTTTTGAAGATGGTTGTTTTCCAGAAAAATTTCAAGCTTGGATGGCAGAGACGTTAAAAGAAATTGATCATCAAGAGCAGACGTGTGTGGAATTGGCATATCAGGTTTATGAAGCTTCTATCAATGAAAATATTAGTATTCATCAGGTATTGAGGGAAGTAATGAAAAATAATGTGTTAAAACCCGAGATTCCTATTTTTGAAACAGTAGAAAAAGAGAAGAAAGCGGAATTTCTACAACGGGATTTACAAGAAGAACAAGTACTATCCCAAAAGAAAAGGATTGGAACGTTTTTGGCGGATGCAATAGCGGAGAAAAAAGAAGAAATCCAGTGGGAAATAAAAGAATATTTCCAAAGTAGAGTTCCTTCTTCCATAAGAAATTATTTGAAGTTAGATGAAAGTCAAAAAGCAAAAGAAAGTACAATATTATCAAGATTATTAAGAAAAAAATCAGGAGAAAAGGAAAAGAAAACACAAAAGGAAAAACAAAAGAAAAAGAAAACTTCAAAGAAAATGCCAATTGAAATGTATCATACCCAAAAACTATATAAAAATAAAGATCAACCAGAGGGAAAATTGGTGTACCAGGGGGAAAATCAATGTGAAGATATATGGATTCAGGGAGTAGAGTTTTTTATAGGGCGTAACTCCGGTCAGGCAGATGCCAATATAAAAACAGAGAGCATCAGCAGACTGCATGCAAAAATTTTGAAAAAAGAAGGAGAGTATTATATTGAAGACTTAAACTCTACCAATGGAACTTACTTAAATGGGGAAAAGTTAGAATATCATAAAAGTAAAAAATTAAATAAGAATGACAGGATACAATTTGGGGCAGAAGCCTATGTATTTTATTAAAATAGATTGATTTTATCAGGGAAAATTTATATACTAAGGATAGTGAAAAAATTGGAGGCAGTATATGAAGATAAATATCTATTATGGCGGAAGAGGGTTGATGGATGACCCGACAATTTATGTCATTAATAAAATGCAGGAAGTATTAACAGAGTTAAGAGTAAACGTAGAGCGATATAATATATTTGAATATAAGAATAGCATTTCCACGTTACCACAGACTATTAAAGATGCAGATGGAATCATCCTGGCGACCACAGTAGAATGGTTGGGAATCGGTGGCTATATGCAGCAGTTTCTGGACGCATGCTGGTTGTATGCAGACAAGGATAAAATAGCAACAACGTATATGCAGCCCATTGTCATGTCTACGACTTACGGGGAACGGGAAGGAGAACTTACCTTATCAAATGCATGGGAAATTTTAGGTGGACTTCCTTGCGCAGGTTTATGCGGTTATGTGGATGATTTGGTTTCTTTTGAAATGAATCATGATTATACATTGATTATTGAGAAAAAGGCAGAGAATCTGTATCGAACTATTTCTCAGAAAATCAAGAATCTTCCAACAAGTAATCAGGCAGTAAAACAGTCTGTACTGCGTACCCAGCAGATGGATTTAACACCACAGGAAAGCGAACAGCTTTCCAAGTTTGTGTCAAACGACAATTATGTAAAAAAACAGAAGGAAGACATTGAAGAGTTGACCAGTATGTTTAAGGATATGATGGGAAAGAGTGAAACGGAGGACGAGGTAGCGTATATCCATGAGTTAAAAAATGGGTTTGTACCACAGGAAGATTTCTCGGCAATCTATACATTTATGATAGAGGGCAGGAAAAAGCCATTAACCATTAATGTTCACAATGAGGAATTAAATATTCATTACGGACAGGAGGAGCATGTAGATGTATTAGCAAAACTTCCGGTTTCTGTAATGGAAGAAATCATACAAGGAAGAATGACCTTTCAGCGGGCATTTATGACAGGTGCAATGACTGCAAAGGGTGATTTTAAAACATTAAAAATGTTAGATCAGATATTTGTTTTAGGATAAGTAGGAGGTAGCACAATGAAGGACACAAATTGTATTTTTTGTAAAATTGCAGCAGGAGACATTCCATCTAAAACCATATACGAAGATGAGCAGTTTCGTGTAATTATGGATATTAGTCCGGCAACTAAGGGACATGCTTTAATTCTTCCAAAAGAGCATTATGCAAATCTGTATGAAATCCCGGAAGAAGTTGCAGCAGATGCCATGAAATTAGCAAAGAAACTGGCAAAGAAGATGAAAGATAATTTGGAATGCGATGGATTTAATTTAGTGCAGAATAATGGAGAAGTAGCAGGACAGACCGTATTTCACTTCCATATGCATTTGATTCCGCGTTATAAAAATGACGGAAATGAGAACAAGATTTGCTGGAATCATTTGGAATTGAGTGATAGTGAATTAGAAGAGATTCATCAGAAGCTGATAAAATAGAAAATAATGCAAATCAGAATTAATCTTACGTTTGGTTATGCTTGAATTTAAAGTGATTTAATAGTATAATTTCTCCGATAAGAAGTTATAACATATCGATTTAAGGAGGCACGAATCATGATCAATTGGAATAATTTGGATACAGTTCATGCATATCAGGAACTTTCCAAAGTAGTGCGCGTAAATTTGGGAGAAACTATGACAGGAGAAAATGGTGCAGAACGTGTAAAGAAGTACTCTGTACCTATGGGAGAAGGACTTGTTTATAATTATGCAGCAAAACAGGTCGATGACAATGTACTTGCAGCACTTGCAAAATTAGCAGAAGAGACTCAGCTGGTAGAAAAGTTTGAGGCACTTTACAATGGTGAAGTTGTAAATACCGGAGAAAAGCGTCGTGTACTTCATCACATGACCCGCGGACAGTTGGGAGAAGCTGTAGTAGCAGATGGCGTAGATAAGCGTACATTTTATGTAGAGCAGCAAAAGAGAATTGCAGAGCTTGCAAACAAAGTGCATAATGGTGAGATTACAAATGCAGCAGGAGAGAAGTTTACAACCGTTGTACAGATTGGTATCGGCGGTAGTGACCTTGGACCTCGTGCAATGTATTTAGCACTTGAGAATTGGGCAAAAGTAAATCATACTTTTAAAATGGAAGCAAAGTTCATCAGTAATGTAGATCCGGATGATGCAGCAGCCGTGTTAAATAGTATTGATGTAGCACATTCACTTTTTGTACTTGTTTCAAAATCAGGTACAACACTTGAGACATTAACCAATGAATCTTTTGTAAAAGATGCATTAAAGAATGCAGGCTTAGACGCTTCTAAGCATATGATCGCAGTTACAAGTGAAACATCTCCATTAGCAAAGAGTGATGACTATCTTGCAGCTTTCTATATGGATGATTATATCGGAGGACGTTTCTCTTCCACTTCTGCAGTAGGTGGTGCAGTTTTATCACTGGCATTTGGACCGGAAGTATTTGCACAGTTCTTAGAGGGTGCCGCAGCAGAAGACAAACTGGCTAAGAATAAAGACTTACTTGCAAACCCTGCAATGTTAGATGCATTGATTGGGGTTTATGAACGTAACGTATTGGGATATCAGAATACAGCAATTCTTCCATATTCTCAGGCATTGAGCCGTTTCCCAGCTCATTTACAGCAGCTTGATATGGAGTCCAACGGAAAATCTGTAAACCGTTTTGGTGAACCGGTAAATTACCAGACAGGTCCTGTTATTTTCGGTGAACCGGGAACTAACGGACAGCACTCCTTCTATCAGTTGCTTCATCAGGGAACTGATATTGTACCACTTCAGTTTGTTGGATTTAAAAACAATCAGATGGGCAGAGATGTTGTGATTCAGGATAGCACAAGTCAGCAGAAACTGTGTGCAAATGTTGTTGCACAGATTGTTGCTTTTGCATGTGGTAAAGCAGATGAAGACCGCAACAAGAGTTTTGAAGGTGGACGTCCATCCAGTATTATCATTGGTGACCAGTTAAATCCTAAGACACTTGGAGCACTTTTAGCACACTTCGAGAATAAAGTTATGTTCCAGGGATTTGTATGGAATATCAACAGCTTTGATCAGGAAGGTGTACAGCTTGGTAAAGTATTAGCAAAGCGTGTATTAGCACATGAAACAGACGGAGCTTTGAAAGTATATAGTGATTTATTAAATATTTAATAAATCAAAATAAAACCTGAGCAAGAAAAAGGGAAGATTTGAATCAACAAATCTTCCCTTTTGTGTACGATTATTTTTTAGCAGCTTCTTCAATAATTTGAACTACAGTTTCCACTGAGTTCATCTGTTTACTTTCTTTCATGGCGGTGATGTATTGGTCACGATTTTCATAGAGCTTTTGCACCGCATCTAAAAGAACTACATTACTTAAGTTCTCTTCTTCAATCACCATACTAAATCCCTGTTGTTCAAAAGAATGTGCATTTAATATCTGGTCACCACGGCTGGCATTGGCAGAAAGTGGAATCAAAATATTTGGCTTATGTAAGGCAAGTAATTCGCAGATAGAATTTGCACCGGCACGGGAAATTACAATATCTGCAAGAGCAAACATATCACTTAATTCCTGGTTAGCATACTCAAATTGAGCATAGCCTGGGGTACCATGTAAGGATTTATCCAGATTTCCTTTTCCGCACAGATGAATAACCTGATAGTTTTTTAAAAGTTCCGGCAATATGCCACGAACAACCTCGTTAATAAACTGGGAACCGCTACTTCCACCGACTACCAGAATAACAGGTTTTTCCTCTGTCAAATGGCAATAGTTCAGAGCATTTTGACGGTTACCGCTCAATAACTCGCTTCGAATTGGAGAACCGGTAAGTATGGCTTTGTCAGCTGGAAGATATTTTAAGGTTTCCGGGAAGTTACAGCATACCTTATAGGCATTTGGAATAGCAAGCTTGTTAGCAAGTCCCGGAGTAATATCGGATTCATGTATAATAGCTGGAATGTGGCAACGCTTTGCAGCAAAGATAACAGGAACAGACACAAATCCTCCCTTAGAAAAAACTACATCCGGTTTCAATTTCTTCAGAAGTTTACGCGCCTGACCGTAGCCCTTTAATACCTTAAAAGGATCGGAAAAGTTCTTTACATCAAAGTAACGGCGTAATTTTCCTGAAGAAATACCATAATAAGGAATACCACAGTCTTCAATCAGCTTCTTTTCCATTCCTTCATAGGAGCCGATGTAGTGAATATCATATCCCAGTTCTTTTAAACGGGGAAGCAATGCAATGTTGGGAGTAACATGTCCGGCAGTTCCACCACCGGTAAGTACGATTCGTTTCATTAGAACCTCCAAAATTATTTTTCAAATTATCATTACTCATTATTTTATACTCCTCTATAAAAAAGTCAAGGGAAACATGTCGTCGAAAAAGCCCGAAACATGCGATGAAAAGTGGGTTTGTCCTACTTTCCAAAAGCAGGAAACTCCATTATAATAAGAGAAGAAAAGGAGGCGGGATTATGAATACAGTAACAGATATACTGCAAAATTACGGAGAGATAGCAAAAATCGGACTGGAGGCAGTGTTTGGAATAGTGATATTGTGCCTGCTAACAGGGATTTTGAAACAGATAAAAAGATTAAATTCCAGTTTGAAGAGCATTACTGCAAATATGCAGGCGTATTTTGATGTGATTCTTACAGAAGAAGAGGAAACAGATGGTGAGCAACATATGGAACGGGAAGAGGAAATTAGAGCTAAGATAGAAGCATTGAAAAAGCAGGAAGAGGATGAACAAATCTTTAATGCTGTTTTGCAGGAATATTTTTCCTAAGACGAGATGAAACTTGCGTAAACTATGAGAAACTTGCGTAAATAAAACAAAGAGCACTACATATATTCGTGTATGTAGCGCTCTTTTGGTTTAAACATTAAATTTTGAAAATGGAAATATTCTTTTCCAAGGTAGAAGCAATATTCTGTAATTCTGCCGCATGGTCTGAAATTTCCTGCATTACGTTTGCAACTTCAATAACAGCAGCAGAGGTTTCTTCCGTACTTGCTGCATTTTCTTCTGCAATAGCAGTAAGATTTTGCACCACATCAACAATACCGCTTCTGGTAGAGTTTAACTTGTTTGTGCGGTCCGCAATCTGGGCAATGCCATTGATAGACTCTGTAATACCTGTTTCCACCTGAGAGAACACGGTTCCGGCTTTGGATACGTTTTCACTTTGTTGTTCCATAATAGTCTTTACTTCGTCCATGGTCTTTACAGCCTTTTCAGAATCTTCTAACAGTGCATAAATAACTTCATCAATTTGTCTTGCGGAGTCGTTGGACTGTTCTGCAAGTTTTTGAATCTGAGAAGCAACAACGGCAAATCCACGACCGGCTTCTCCGGCTCTTGCAGCTTCAATAGAAGCATTTAAAGAAAGTAAGTTTGTCTCATCGGCAATAGAGGCAATCAATGTAGTTGCTTCTTTAATCTTCAGAGCAGATTCGTTTGTTGTATGTGTTTGCTCGTAAATAACGTTAATAGAATCAATTGCTTTCTTATTAATAAGGTCAAGTTCCTGAAGGGTATTGTTAGCAGTATCACTGGATTCTTTAATTGCATCTGCTGCGTTATGCAGAGCAGAAACCTGAGAATTGGTATCTTCCACCATAGTACCCATGAGAACAATATCTTCGGTAGCCTTTTGTGTTTCCTGTGCCTGATTTGTTGCACCGGAGGCAATTTCAGAAACCGCTTGTTCTACGTTTTGCACGGTACCGCTTGTAGTATTTGCACTTCCGGTTAATTGTGCAGAAGTTTCATATAATAAAGCACTTTGATTTTTAATATCCGTTACAACTTGAACGAGGGATTCGCGCAGGGCAAGAAGGGCTTTTGCCATAGTGCCGCATTCATCCGAACGTTTACTGATTTTAATGGTCTTTGCATCTTCCTGAAAATCCATATCCGCTAAACGATTGATAAGGGGTGTGACCTGTAAAATAGGTCGTGTGAGTTTTGCAGTGATAAGGTAACCTACAATGCCAAGTAATACAATAATGAAAATACCGGCACCGATTGCAGTATAAAATGCCTTGTTAACAGATGCCATAACTTCGCTTTTGTCAGCGGTAAGAAGCAGGATAGCCTTTCCGTTTCCGGCAACATAATAAGAAGCATATTTTTGTGTACCGTGATATTTATATTGCTTTACGGCAGGGTCTGGAATATTTCCGTTACCGAGTTGAGTTACAACATCCTGTATAACCGAACTCTCTGCCATAGTACCAATTTTAGATTGGTCAGGGTGGTAAAGAATAGTTCCGTCAGCACTTGTTACATAGAAGTAACTGCTGTCCATTCCTTCAAGTCCAACACCACCTACTAAGTTTTCCAAACGGTCCGCATATAGGTACATAACAGAAATGTTAATATTCTGATCCAAAACACGTCCGTAAGCAGAGGTTATATCATCCATATAGTCCTTTGTCAGGGTCATAGTATTATTTCTAACAGATGGGATAATCAGTACAATACTTAATACAATACCCATAAAAATGGAACCTGTCAGAAGCATGACGATTTTTGATTTGATGGAAGAAAAGAAACCGGTTTTTGCTGATTTTCCGGAGCTTTTTTTCTGCAAATTTTTTTCTCTTTTTGGCTTTGTTGCAGCCTTTTTTACGTTACCCACAAGAATTCCTCCTTTGTTCATGCGTCTTTGCTACATTATAACATCATAATTTGTCAAATGCAATAAAAAGCGACAAAATATAAGGAAAAGAAATGGTGAAAATAGACAAAGAAAATGGGCAAAATAAGAGTAAAAAACAGCACATATTTTTGAAAACTTGACAAATTACAAAAATTTTGCTATATTGTAACAGAGTTGTAATAATTGTAACAAATTTGCATAAAATAATATAATAAAATGAAATTTATGCAGCGATGTACAATCAGGAGGTTAATTATGAAATTCAAGAAGGTTATAGAAAGCGGAATAATTGCAGGATTTGCACTTGCTATTACACTTTCAGCAGCATTTGGTACAAATCCATCTACCAAGGCGGCAAACCAGAAACCGGAAACAGAATTCGCAGAAGAGACCAAAGAAGAAAATGAAGTAGCAACCATACAGAAGACAGAAAATAATTTGGTGGCAGAGGCAGCAGAGGCAATCGAAACAGCGCAGGAATCAGTGGAAACAGAAGGCGCAGCTGTAACAGTGCAACAGACAAATGTGGAAGCACCGGTACAGATGGTAAATGAGGAAGTATCTCCATGGGCTTCAAAGCTTATGCCAAATGTAGAGGATTATCTGAATGTTCGTTCAGAGGCATCCGATGATTCTGAATTAGTAGGAAAGATTCACAAAGGAGCAGTTGCGGATATCGTAGAACGTGGCGATGTTTGGACAAAAATCAGTTCCGGAAGTGTAGAAGGATATGTAAAAAATGAGTTCTGTGTAACCGGAATTCAGGCAGAAAGTCTTGCAAATGAACAGGGAACCACATATGCTACAGCAGTAAGTGGTGGTGTGAGAGTAAGAGCACAGGCATCTTCCGAAGATGGAATAGAAATCTTAGATGTAATGGAAGAGGGCGGAAAGCTCAAGGTAGACAAAGAGGCACCACAGGTAGAAGGATGGGTTGCTGTTAAATGTAATGACAAAACAGGATATGTAAGTCAGGAATTTGTAAATGTAGAGTTAGAGCTTGGAAAAGCAATTTCCGTAGAGGAAGAAAAGGCAGCGATCGCAGCGGCAGAAGCGGAAAAGGCAAAGAAAGCACAGGAAGAGCAGAAAAAGGCTGCTAAGACACAGAAAGATGCAGTTGCAGCATCTTATGATGATGTCACATTGCTGGGAGCATTAATTCAGTGTGAAGCAGGAAGCGAGGGCTATGAAGGTCAGTTGGCAGTTGGAGCTGTTGTAATGAATCGTTATCGTGCAGGATATGCAGGAAGCATTTCAGGAGTTATTTACCAGCGCGGACAGTTTTCACCGGCATCCAGCGGAAGATTGGAAAGTGTATTAAGCAGAGGAGTTAGCGGAAGTTGTTTACAAGCAGCTCAGGAAGCAATTAACGGAGCTGATAATGTAGGCGGAGCTAAAAACTTTAAAAATGCAGCATCCGGACAGGCAGGAATCGTAATCGGAAACCATGTATTCTTTTAAATAACATACAAACGGAAAGCAGTTCTATCATTTGATAGGGCTGCTTTTTATTGCATTAAATATTGTAATCTTGGAAAAAGTATAGTAATATGGAAGAAACTATAAATTATAAAGGAGGGGAAGTTATGGAAGGGCTTTTCTGGCTGATAATGATTGTTGTAATGGCAATTATTGAGATTATAACATTGGGACTTACCACGATTTGGTTTGCCGGTGGAGCACTGGTTGCATTTATTGCTAGTTTACTTGGTGCAAGTACTCTGATGCAGTGGATATTGTTCTGTATAGTGTCCTTTATATTGCTGATATTTACAAGACCTTTTGCAATGAAGTATCTAAATCACGATAAGACCCGTACCAATGCAGAAAGTTTGATTGGAAGGGAAGCCATAGTGATTGAAACAATTGATAATCTGAAGTCAGAAGGTGTGGCAAGTGTAGCCGGTCAGGAATGGACAGCAAGAGCTGTGGATAATACCATAATTGCCAAAGACACCGTTGTTGAAATTGTAGAAATCAAAGGTGTAAAGTTAATTGTAAAGATGAAAGAACAAAAATAATAAAAAGAACAAAATATTATAAATGGAGGAGTTTATTATGCCAGGTGGATTAGTAGTATTCATTATTTTAATTGTATTAATATTAGTTTTATTAGCATCCTGTATCAAGGTGGTACCTCAGGCAAACGCAATGGTTATCGAGCGTTTAGGTGGTTACTTAGCTACATGGGGCGTTGGAATTCATTTTAAAGTTCCATTTATTGATCGTGTCGCAAAACGTGTATTATTAAAAGAACAGGTAGTAGATTTTGCACCACAGCCGGTTATCACTAAGGATAACGTAACAATGAGAATTGATACCGTTGTATTTTTCCAGATAACAGATCCAAAATTGTTTTCTTACGGAGTAGAGAATCCAATTATGGCAATTGAGAATTTAACAGCAACAACACTTCGTAACATCATCGGTGATATGGAGTTAGATGAAACACTTACATCCAGAGAGACAATCAATACCAAGATGAGAGCTTCTCTTGATGTAGCAACAGACCCTTGGGGAATCAAGGTGAACCGTGTAGAACTTAAGAACATCATTCCTCCACAGGCAATTCAGGATGCGATGGAGAAACAGATGAAGGCAGAGCGTGAACGTCGTGAAGCTGTTACAAGGGCAGAAGGAGAAAAGACAGCAACTATCCTTGTGGCACAAGGTAAGAAAGAATCTGCGATTTTGGATGCAGAGGCAGAAAAACAGGCAGCAATTCTTCGTGCAGAAGCAAAGAAAGAAGCAACCGTTCGGGAAGCAGAAGGTCAGGCAGAAGCTATTTTAAAGATTCAGCAGGCAAACGCAGATGGTCTTCGTTTCTTAAAAGAATCTCAGCCGGACGGTGCAGTACTTCAGTTAAAGAGCTTAGAAGCATTTGCAAAGGCTGCAGATGGAAAGGCTACAAAAATTATTATCCCATCTGAGATTCAGGGAATGGCAGGATTAGTAAAATCTATTGCAGAAGTAGCAAAAGAGGATAAATAAAGTAAGTCAGAACTAGAAAAGGGAGCGGGGTGTCACAATTTCGGACAGCCCGCTCTCATATGCATAGAACAGGAGTGAAAACATGAACTTAAAAGGACGTCATTTTTTAAAATTAAAGGATTACACACCGGAAGAAATTACATATCTGATAGATTTATCAGCAGAATTAAAAGATAAAAAGAAAAAAGGAATTGCACATGATGAACTAAAGGGAAAAAACATTGCCCTGATTTTTGAAAAGACAAGTACCAGAACACGTTGCTCCTTTGAAGTGGCAGCTCACGACTTGGGAATGCATGTGACCTACTTAGATCCATCCGGTTCTCAGATTGGTAAAAAAGAAAGTATTGCAGATACCGCAAGAGTGTTGGGAAGAATGTTTGACGGTATAGAGTATCGTGGATATGGACAGGACATTGTAGAGGAATTGGCACAGTATGCAGGAGTTCCTGTATGGAATGGTTTGACCAACGAGTTTCACCCTACACAGATGATAGCAGACATGCTTACCATAAGAGAACATCTGGGACATTTAAAAGGTGTAAAATTTGTTTATATGGGAGATGCTCGTTATAATATGGGAAATTCCCTTATGGTAACTTGTGCAAAGCTTGGTATGAACTTTGTAGCATGTACCAATAAAAACTACTTCCCGGATAAAGAATTGGTAGCTTACTGTGAATCCGTAGCAAAGGAGACTGGAGCAACTATTACGCTTACCGAAGATGTTATAGAAGGAACCAAGGATGCAGATGTTATCTACACAGATGTATGGGTATCTATGGGAGAACCAGAAGAAGTATGGGAATCCAGAATCAAAGAATTATTGCCATATCAGGTAAATAAAAAGGTAATGGAAAACGCAGGAGAAAAGGCAATTTTCATGCACTGTTTACCGGCATTCCATGACTTAAAGACCGGAATTGGTCGCCAGATTCACGAAAAATTCGGCTTAAGTGAAATGGAAGTAACAGACGAAGTATTTGAAAGTAAACAGTCAGTAGTATTTGATGAAGCAGAAAATCGTATGCATAGCATAAAAGCAATTATGTATGCAACATTAAAATAAACAGGGTAAAATCATGAAGACAAAAATATTGCAGATATTACGTCAAAGTGAAGCATACATATCCGGACAGGAATTATGCGAAAAATTGGGAGTTTCCAGAACCGCGGTGTGGAAGGCAATTAAGCAGCTTCGGGAACAGGGATATAAAATAGAAGCGGCACAAAACAGAGGGTACCGTCTGTCTGCTGTGCCGGATGTGTTATCCAAACAGGAAATTGTAAGCTGTATGCACACCAAATGGCTGGGACACAAGGTATTTTATTATGATGAAATTGATTCTACCAATACGGAGACGAAGCGTAAGGCAGAAGAAGGTGAACCACACGGAACACTTGTAGTTGCCGATATGCAAAGTGCAGGTCGCGGTAGAAGAGGAAGAGATTGGAGTTCCCCACATCATCAGGGAATCTTTTTTACCATATTGTTAAGACCCAAAATCGAGCCTGTGAACGCACCAATGCTGACACTTGTAATGGCAATGGCGGTGGCACGAGGTATTTCAGAAAGTACCGGATTAAAGGCGCAGATTAAGTGGCCAAACGATATTGTCATAAATGGAAAAAAGGTAGTGGGAATTCTTACGGAAATGAGTGCACAGATAGATTATGTAAACCATGTGGTAATCGGAACAGGAATCAATGTACATCAGTCATCTTTTCCGGAGGAATTGGCGCAAAAGGCAACATCAATCGATATAGAAAATGAAAAGCTGGGAGGAGCAAAGATATCCAGAGCACAGCTTTTAGAGAAAATTTTAGAGCAATTTGAAATATATTATGAAAAATATATAAAAACACAGGACTTATCCGGCTTAATGGAGGAATATAATCAGGAACTTGTGAATAAAAACCGCAAAGTTCGCGTATTAGATCCTTTAGGAGAATTTGAAGGACAGGCACTTGGGATCAATGCACATGGTAGTCTTTTGGTAGAAAAGGACAGTGGAGAGACAGTGGAAATTTCTTCCGGAGAAGTATCTGTTCGTGGAATTTACGGATATGTATAAAGGAGAACTTATGGAACGGGAAGAAGTAATTTTGTGCGGTTCTAGCGCATATACCCAGAAATATTATTTAAACGAGGCATTTGAAGGGCTTCCGGAGAGTATCAAGGATGAGTTGAAAATCATGTGTGTACTGTATACAGAAGATATTGGTGGTGTACTTACACTGATATTTGATGAAGAAGGCAATCTGAACTTTCGTACAGTAGCGGATGAAGGAGACTTACTGTATGATGAAATCGGAAGTGTGCTGAAGATTAAGCAGTTCCAACAGACGAAACGTGAATTACTGGAGTCACTGGAAATGTATTATAAAGTGTTTTTCCTTGGAAAAGAACTAACAGAAGAGGAATTGGAGGATTAAGTCTATGTTATTAGGTGTAGATGTAGGAAATACCAATATTACCTTTGGTGTATTTAATGGTGCAGAGATTGAAGCAACGTTTCGTATGACAACCAAGCTGCTTCGTACTTCAGACGAGTATGGAATATGTATTCGTGATTTGTTAAAACATAACGGAATCGATTACGAGGAGATTAACGATGTAATTATTGCTTCTGTTGTGCCAAACGTAATGCATTCGCTGTTAAGTTCTTTTATAAAATATTTTGGCATTAATCCGGTAATTGTGGAGCCGGGAATTAAGACAGGGATTCGCATTGCAACAGAAAATCCAAGACAGATAGGAGCGGACCGTATTGTAGATGCGGCTGCCGCTTATGAATTATATGGTGGACCGATATTTGTTATTGATTTTGGAACCGGAACCACATATGATCTGGTAGATGGGAACGGAGCATTTTTATCAGGAGTAACAGCACCCGGTATTCGAACTTCTGCAAAAGCATTGTGGGAAGATGCAGCGAAACTGCCGGAAATCGAGATTCGTAAGCCGGCAAGTATTCTGGCAAAAGAAACTATTAGCAGTATGCAGGCAGGATTGATTTACGGTCAGATTGGACAGACAGAATATATCATTCAAAAGACCAAGGAAGAAACCGGCTGGCACGATATGCAGGTAGTTGCAACCGGGGGACTTGGAAAGATTATCGCAAAGGAAACAAAAATGATAGATATCTACGACCCGAATCTGACGCTTCAGGGATTACGCCTGATATATAATAAGCAAAATCGGGGAAAATAAAGGTATGGAAAAACTAACAATCGGAAATATAACATTAGAAAATAATCTGGTATTAGCACCCATGGCAGGAGTAACAGACCTGCCATTTCGTGTGTTATGTAAAGAACAGGGAGCAGGACTTATCTGTATGGAAATGGTAAGTGCCAAGGGAATTTACTATAACAATAAAAATACAGAGATTCTCCTTACCACCACAGAGGAAGAACGTCCGGTGTCCCTTCAGCTATTTGGCTCAGACCCTAAGATTATGAGCGAGATGGCAAAAAAAATCGAAGAACGCCCATTTGATATTTTAGATATTAACATGGGATGTCCTGTGCCCAAAGTAGTAAACAACGGGGAAGGCTCTGCACTGATGAAGAATCCCAAACTGGTATATGAAATTGTTTCTGCTATTGTAAAAGCTATTCAAAAGCCGGTTACGGTAAAGATTCGCAAAGGCTTCGACGAGGAACATGTCAATGCAGTGGAAATTGCAAAAATTGCGGAAGAGGCAGGAGCTGCTGCGGTTGCGGTGCATGGAAGAACCAGAGAACAGTATTATGCAGGAAAGGCAGACTGGGATATTATCCGTCAGGTAAAAGAGGCAGTTTCCATTCCGGTCATCGGAAATGGAGATATTCTTACCGCAGAAGATGCTTTGAAAATGAAAGCTCAGACCAATTGCGATGGCTTTATGATTGGACGGGGAGCACAAGGAAATCCATGGATATTCCGTCAAATCTTACATTCCTTAGAAACAGGGGAAGAATTGCCAAAGCCGTCCATGGAGGAAGTGACAGAGATGTTGCTGCGTCATGCCAGGGCGCAGATTGCCTTTAAAGGAGAACTGGTAGGAATTCGTGAAATGCGAAAGCATGCAGCATGGTATACCAGCGGCTACAAGAACTCTGCCAAACTTCGTGGAAAAATTAACGAAGTGGAGACTTACGAAGATTTAGAGGCATTATTCCGAAGTGTTGCATCATATACTAGAGAAAAACAGTAGTAGGATTCGTGTATGTTGAAATGGCTGAAACGCTTTTGGTGTTTCAAAGAAAATCCCAAGGAAGACAAGCAAACAAAGGAAGTACAACAAAATCCGTTTCTTGTGTATTTTCGAAGGATTATAGAACAGATACTTGAAAAATACGAAATACCCTATGGTGCATTTCGCCCACTTTTGCTGGATCAGGACACAGAACCGGAATCCATGCTTTCTCAGGATGATGTAGCAGTGGTTTTAGAACAAATATCGGAAGATTTGAACTTCTTACGGATTGCAACGGAGCGACCGGCATATTTTTCCGAGTATATAGAAAAAATGTATGTGGAAAATGGACTGGTAGTGCAATTGGAAGCAAAGAATGATTTTTCTCTGGAAGGAATCAATGTGGTTTTGGATATGGAACAGAAAAGTGGAATTTTAAGAGAGTGTATCAATGAGAAAATTCATTATATTCCAATCTACAAAAAACCTTGGAATCAAGGGGAAAATCTTGACATTTCAGTACCTATTGGGTATAATATTGTGATTGTTAAAGGAATATAAAAATAATAATGATAAATAGATAGAGGAAAGGTGTAACGCTTTATGGAAAAGAAAAAATTATTGACTTATGAAGGTTTACAGAGATTAGAAAACGAGTTACAGGATTTAAAGGTAGTAAAAAGAAAGGAAGTTGCTCAGAAGATTAAGGAAGCAAGAGAGCAGGGTGACCTTTCCGAAAATGCAGAGTATGATGCTGCAAAGGATGAACAGCGTGATATTGAAGCTCGTATCGAAGAAATCGAAAAGATTTTGAAAAATGCAGAAGTAGTAGTAGAAGACGAAGTGGATTTAGATAAAATCAATGTTGGATGTCGTGTTAAGATTTACGACTGTGAGTTTGAAGAAGAGTTAGACTACAAAATCGTAGGTTCTACCGAAGCAAACAGCCTTCAGGGTAAGATTTCTAACGAATCTCCAGTAGGAAAAGCTTTAATCGGAGCAAAAGTAGGAGACGTAGTAAAGGTAGAGACTCAGGCTGGTGAGATAGAATACAAGGTATTGGGAATCCAGCGTTCCAATTAAGAGGAGGATACAAATGGCTCAGAATAATAATGGACAAGAGCAGGACATTAACCAGTTATTAAAGGTTCGTCGTGAAAAATTACAGGATTTACAGGAAAACGGAAAAGATCCTTTTCAGATTACAAAGTATGATGTGACACATCACAGTCAGGAAATCAAAGACAACTATGATGAATTAGAAGGAAAGACAGTTTCTGTTGCAGGAAGAATGATGTTCAAGCGTGTAATGGGAAAAGCTTCGTTCTGTAATGTACAGGATTTGCAGGGAAATATTCAGGCATATGTTGCGAGAGATAATATTGGTGAAGATTCTTACAAGGACTTCAAGAAATATGATGTAGGTGACATTCTTGGTATTAAGGGAGAAGTGTTTACCACTAAGACCGGCGAAAAGTCTATCCATGCAACAGAAGTAACTTTGTTATCAAAGAGTCTTCAGATTTTACCGGAGAAGTTCCATGGTTTGACAGATACGGATGTGAGATATCGTCAGAGATATGTAGACCTTATCATGAACGCAGATGTAAAAGATACTTTTGTAAAGCGTTCTAAGATATTGAGCACAATCCGCAGATTCTTAGATGGACAGGGATTTATGGAAGTAGAGACTCCAATGTTAGTATCAAATGCAGGTGGTGCAGCAGCAAGACCATTTGAAACACATTTCAATGCATTAGATGAAGATTTGAAGTTGAGAATTTCTTTGGAATTATACTTAAAGAGATTAATCGTAGGCGGAATGGAAAGAGTCTATGAAATCGGACGAGTATTCCGTAACGAAGGATTAGATACCAGACATAATCCAGAGTTTACATTAATGGAGTTATATCAGGCATATACAGATTATCACGGCATGATGGATTTGACCGAGAATTTATATCGCTATGTGGCAAAAGAAGTAACCGGTTCTGAAATCTTAACATACGGAGACAAAGAATTAGACTTGTCTAAGCCATTTGAGCGTATTACTATGGTAGACGCTGTTAAGAAGTATTCCGGTGTAGACTTCAATGAGATTCATACCTTAGAAGAAGCAAGAGCCATTGCAAAAGAAAAACATGTAGAGTTTGAAGAAAGACATAAGAAGGGTGATATCCTGAACTTATTCTTCGAGGAATTTGTAGAGGAACACTTGATTCAGCCAACCTTTGTTATGGATCATCCAATCGAGATTTCTCCATTGACCAAGAAGAAACCGGAAAATCCAGATTATGTAGAACGTTTTGAGTTCTTTATGAACGGATGGGAAATGGCAAATGCTTATTCTGAGTTAAACGACCCAATCGACCAGAGAGAACGTTTCAAGGCACAGGAAGAATTATTAGTTGCCGGAGATGACGAAGCAAACCACACAGATGAAGATTTCTTAAATGCGTTGAGCATTGGTATGCCACCAACAGGAGGAATCGGATTCGGTATCGATAGAATGGTTATGATGATGACAAATAGCCCGGCAATCAGGGATGTGTTGTTGTTCCCGACGATGAAGAGCTTGGATAAATAAAGCCTTTATTTATAAGGGTTTAAGCGTATGGAAGTCAAAAATTGCGACCGATTTGCGACCAAATAAGTAAATAAAGAGAACACGCTAACAAGACACCTCAACCTCGTTTAGAGGGAGGTGTTTTGTTTTATAAAAAGATAATAGGGTAACTCAGAAATCAAGGAGTGAAATTTTTTGTGAGATATTTAGGAAATAAAGAATCAATTTTAAAAGATATAGAAGATTTATTAAATGCCAAAGGACTATTGAATCAAAATTTGACTTTTTTTGATGCATTCTGTGGTACTGGAACTGTTGCAGATTATTTTAAACAATATTATGAAATAATTATAAATGATAATTTAACGTGGTCTACGGTTTATGCAAGAGGAAAAATCTGTTCAAGTCAATGTAATTTTGAAAAATTAGGATTTAATCCGATTGAATATTTAAATAGTTGTAAAGATAGTTTGAAAGGTTTTAACTATAATAATTATGCTCCAACTACAAGTAAAAGAATGTATTTTACTTGTGAAAATGCAGGAAGAATTGACTATTTTAGAGCACAAATAGAAGAATGGTGGGAAAAAGGGTTATTATCAGAAGATGAGTATTGTTATTTACTTGCATGTCTGATTGAATCTGTCTCAGATGTTTCTAATACCGCAGGAGTATATGGTGCTTTTTTAAAACAATGGGATAGCAGAGCCTTGAAAGAAATTAGGTTTAGTGAAGTTGATTCTGTTGATTGTGATGTTAAGTCATTTAAGTTATATAATGATAAAATAGAAAATATTATTGCAGATATTGAGTGTGATATATTGTATCTTGACCCACCATATACGCAAAATCAATATGGTACACAATATCATTTGCTTGAAACATTAATTTTGAATGATGAACCAGAAATAAGTAAAGTAACTGGGTCAAGAAAAACAGCTCCAATGCGTTCTGATTGGTCAAAAGAGTATAAAGCAAATATACTTTTTGATAAAGTTATGTCGAAAACAAAAGCGAAATATGTAGTGCTTAGTTATAATAACGATGGATTTATGTCAAAAGAATTTATAGAGGCTTCAATGAAACGATATGGAAAACCAGAAACATATCAGTGTATTGATATTTCTTATAAAAAGTATCAAAATTGGAAATCAAATAATTCAAAAGAACATTTTGAATATCTATTTTTTGTTGAAATGAAAGATGTAAAGGATATATATTATGAGTCTCCATTAAACTATATTGGAAGCAAGGGAAGAATTGTAAATGAAATATTTGAAAAAGTTCCTGATAATGTTGAGATGTTTGCAGACGTATTTGGTGGAGGATTTAATGTAGGAATCAATAGTAATGCACCAATGGTTATATATAATGACATAAATTATTTTGTTGAAGAAATAATAAGGTCATTTAAAGAGAATGACACTTATCAATATTTGTTATATATGAAAAAAATCATAAAAAAATTTGGATTAGAAAAAGCTAATTCAGATGCTTATAGGGAAGCTAGAAGTTATTATAATGAACTGCCTATCCAGAAAAGAGACCCAAGAATGTTGTTTACCATTATTTTATATGGTTATCAACAACAAATTAGATTTAACAGTAAACATGAGTTTAATAATCCAGTTGGAATGCGGTGGTTTAATGATAAAGTACTTGAAAAAATGATAAGTTTTTCTCGAATAATAAAAGAAAAAAATATTATTTTTAACAGTACAGACTACAATGAAATTATTGAAAATGCTGATGAAAATACTTTTATTTATCTTGACCCACCATATCAGTTAACAACGGGTTCGTATAATGATGGAAAGAGAGGGTTTAATGGATGGAATGAAGATTTAGAAAACTCTTTATTAAAAAATTTAAACATATTGAATGAAAAAGAAATTAAATTTATGTTATCATATGTGGTAGAACATAAAGGGAGAAAAAATGAAAATATTATTAAATGGGTGCAAGATAAAGGGTATAATTTAATCCCTTTGGGAGAAGTATTAGGAATTTCTGGAAGCAAAAGAAAGGAAGTGCTAATTACAAATTATGATATATAGAGAAAAGCCGCATTTCATTATTAAAAAGAATTTGCAAAAGTCAAAACAAAAAGGTATATATTTTAGCGATATTGTAACACCAAGTATATTAGAAGATGTTTGTTATCGTATAACGAATCAGAAAGAATTTACATATGAATATGTTGAAAATGATTATTCTGATGAATTTGTTCCAAAATCCTATAATAAAGGGCGATTGGCAATTATGCAATTTGAAGATGAAGTGAATTATATAACATTTTCTGAAAAAGAAATAGGTGGAAGAAATTCTAGTGTACAAAGTGTTCCAACTGCATTTAATATTTATTATACTAATCCGTATCCGAAGAAGAGATTATACTATTATTTTTTAGATGTTGTTGGAAACGCAGAAACAGATTATCAGATTTTAATGTATAGACTTATGAATACAGTAGGCTGTTGTTTTTTGAATGCAGATGAAACACTATCTTCTAAAATAGAAGCTTATAATTCTGTGGAAGATATTATGTTTAATCGAAGAATAAATGCAGGAAAAAATAAAAGTAATAATTCTACTTATATTACAAAAAGTAATTCTTCTCAAATTGAAGTATATGGAAAAACATATGGTGCGAATAAATATGAAACCAGCATGATATGTTATGCCTTGTCAATGCTTCGGAATGAGAAACAAAAAATTACGTTGTATGAGATTTTAGAGGGAGATTTAAAAGAATTACCAGAGGCAAGTTTAAATGTGATACGTTTAATGGGTGGAATTGATGTTGTTGCTACGGATAGAATGTTAGAAAAAAGAGCCTTTGAGGAAAATAATAGTTTACGTTCACCTAAATATATCTACAATTTGGGAATGAAATTAGGAAAGAAACATTGTGCCTTTTGTAATTGTGAAATTCCTTCTTTAATTCAAGGTGCACACATATGGTCTGTGGCGGATATAAAGAAAGAGGTATTGTTATCTTTTGATGAAAAATTGAATTTCGCTACGGATGGAGAAAACGGACTATGGTTATGTGAAAATCATCACAAATTGTTTGATGATAATATATTAAGATTGAATGAAAAAGGGCAATTATATTATTCTGATGATGTGGAAAAAAGGCATATTATTTATTTAGACGATATAACAAAAAGAAAACAGCTTAGTGGTGAAATTATGACAAAGAAATTCCAAGAATATATATGGAGGAGGAATAAGGCTATATAAATAATAGAAGAAAAAATTTTTTTAAAAGCAACTGGCAATTTGCACAAAAAATATTGATAAAAAAAGAAAGCAACTGAACTAGAAAAATCAATCTTAAAAGGTTAAAAACACATATCTGTTAAAAGATGAGGAAACTCGCAACTTGAAGAAAAGACTGCTCAAAAATGTTTGGGCAGTCTTTTTTGAATTTATAGGAAATTTCTCAAATCGTCAGAAATAGTGTATAATGAACTAGAAATAAAAAATGACATGACAAAAGAGCGAATGGTGGATTCGCCATGACGTTGTTTATGAAGTTTTTTGT